>JAFGOZ010000600.1 GCA_016926235.1 Bacteroidales bacterium
TACATAGCGATCAGCCAATATACCTGGAAAAACCGGAACTGTTTTTGCCACAAAGAAAAAGTCTCCGAGGCCGTGAGCCAAAACGACTAAAGGCTTCAGTGCAAAGCATCAAGGTAGCAGAGTACTGCAAAAATCTCCAGTCAAATGAATGGCAGAAGATAAAGGTGAGAAATACCGCCAAGGGAACCCTGACAAGTTTGTATCATTTTGTAAGGGTATTTGTTTGAAATAAGGAGACTAACGACATCGAAAAGCGATTGTTAGTGATTAGAAAAACAAAGACAAAGTCCGGGGAAGAAATAAAGTATTTGTTTACAAATGCTGAAATGGCTCAATATGCCGAGAAAGCTATAGCTTATATGCAGGCTCAAAGATGTTTTATTGAACATTGCATCCGGGAAAGCAAACAAGTGCTTGGGTTGAGTCAGTTTCAGACCCGTAAATGGCGTGCCTGGCAACATCAGGTTGCTTTGAATATTATGACCATGTGTTTTATGTTGAAAGAAAGACTCTGTTGTTTTGCTCAGATACCATTTCTTTCAGCACGAGATATCCGCGAATGGCTTTGTTTTGCTTTTGCAAGAAAACTAACTGAGCAAGACATACTGAAATTGATAATAAACCGACATTACTGAAGACAAACGGATATAAACCGTGCCTATATAAAGGAATATCTTAATCTGTCAAAGTAGAATTAAATTGCAAAATAATAATTCTGAGTGTGTAGCAATTTGATCAAAAAACCCAAATAGCATGATTATTTATTTTCATTCAAAATCATGCCCCTTTCCCTTTGCTATTCTATTATAGTCGTGAGGATCACAGAAACTACTTCTCACTAATACTAAAACCTTTGTCAACTTTTTTCGTATATTCATCAAAATAAAATTGTTTTTCGTCAAGTTTATTTAATTGTTTGTCAAATTTTATAATGGGGAGGGATTGAAGATGCGAAGGGTGATAATGATTATTTCAGGAATAGTATTAATCGGTCAGGCGTATAGTCAGAATAGTCTGAATGATTTAAACGTAATTCTAAAAAACAATTTCGAGGATAATACACTCGGCACCTATTTAGTTAATGAATACAATTCAGATTGGATGAATCCACCTTGGAATAGCAGACAATCTACGACCAAAATTGAAAGTGATGACTCAAATATTGAAAATAGTTCGAATGCCTTGAAAATCTTTTATCCTGCCAATTCACTGGGCCCTGATGAAGGTGGAGCCCAGTGGTGGACATATCTACCAAAGAAATACGATGAAATCTACGTTTCCTATGATCTCATGTTTATGCCAGGATTTCAGTTTCAAAAAGGTGGAAAACTTCCATCTGTAAAGGGAGGCACTTTTTCATCAGGAGTTAATATGCCTGATGGATATAATGGATTCTCAGGTGGATTAATGTTTAAAGAAAATGGTGAAATAACATTTTATATTTATTATCCTGATTCTAAGGTTCCTGATTATGGGGATTCATTTCGATGGGGAACTGAATATACTTCGACAGCTTTTGAGCCTTCATCAATAAGAATTTATAATAATTCCAGTGTTCGTCCACGGTGCGTTCCAGGAAAATGGTACAATATTACTTACAGAATGGTTCTTAACACTATTAATACAAATGGTAAAGGTAATTACGATGGAATTCTTGAAGCTTATTTTGATGGAAAACTTGTAACCCAGGTTTCAAACATTCTCTTCAGACATACGACCAGTCTAGGTATTGATTGTATGCGATTATATACCTTCTTTGGAGGCAATACTGATGAATGGAGAAATCCTATCTCTGAATGGATGAAAATTGACAATGTTTTGCTTTTTACTTATAAGGACGAAATAAATGTTCCGCGAGGTAACAAACTAAGTTCAACTGATCGATTATTAAATTACTGGAGAAATTTTAAAGATACCCCTGCTAATCTTACAGAGCCATATGAATTCAAATCCACAGCACACACAACTTCAACAATTACGCTCAACTGGGAAGATAAATCAAGTAATGAGCAAGGTTTTCAATTGGAACGCACCACATCTATTAACATTAACGGTGATTTTGAACCAATAGCTAAAATTGCCGCCAATACGAATTCTTATACCGATACTGGACTTTATCCTGACAGAATGTATTACTACAGGATAAAAGCATTCAATTCAACGGGATCTTCATCATATGCAACATTGCAACAGGCAACATCTCCAGTATTGCCAACCAATGCGGAAAAAGCCGGCTTTGTGGAGATATTTGCAAATGCAAGTGAAGCAAGCAATCGCAGGGCATTGCCAGTTACCATGCTGGAATCAGGCATCATTTCAGGCATTACCATATATCACAACGGAGGTGCCGGTAAAGCGCTTCTGGGAATATACAGTACATATGAAACCTTGCCCGGCCAAAGAATTGCCATAACCAGTCCAACACCGGTCAATACTTCCGCCGGCTGGCAAACATTTAAACTTACTGCACCTGTAGAGGTAAGCAAAGGCAGTACAATTTGGCTGGCCTGGGTATTTGAAAACGGAATTTCATTGAGATATACCAGCGGTGAGCCAGGCAGGGCACAATCGGAAGAAACCTATGCAGGAGGTATGCCAGAGGTTTTTGGAGGAAGTGAAGTCAGCGCATCTGTCTATTCTATTTACGCCAATTATGTACCCGTGCCAACCCCTGCTAAAATTCCGGATCCCCCCTCCAATCTCCATTTGACACAGTCCGATCATGCATCAGCTACTATCGGCTGGAATGATAATGCACAAAACGAAATCGGATTTGAGATTGAGCGTATCAATACTGCAGATGATACCCGGAAAACTTTTGCCATGGAAAGCAATGCGGTTAAGCTTGAAGATAATAGTCTCGCCGAAAACACTACTTACCAGTACCGCATCAGGGCATTCAATGCCGAGGGATCCTCTGCCTGGTCTGAACTACTGACCGTCATGACCCCACAAAAAGAAACTGATACGCCCGTTGTCACCGAACCGGTTGATCCGGCCAATAACAGGCCCGTAATGACAAACCAGCAATTCAACATCTCCGAACAATCACTCAAGGACAATATCCTGGGCTCAGTTGCGGCCAGTGATCCCGATGGTCAAAAAA
>JAFGOZ010000601.1 GCA_016926235.1 Bacteroidales bacterium
TGCCATTTTTGTGGACGCAGGTATATCCTATGCCATTATCAGAACAGATTATGGTATGCGTTATTACAAAGCTATCAGCAACCTTTCTATGTTTGTTGGTTTCATCTTATTTTTGATCGTTATAATACTGGCTTATCCCATTTGCCTTTTTTACAACGATTATAATTTACTGATCCCAACAATACTCCTGGGTTCTACCTTTATCATTCGATCCGTCAGTGTTGTACCCTCTGCGATTCTTAAAAAGAATCTGCTGTTCAATAAAATTGGTCAGGTTAGATTTCTGGGGGCCATAGTGCAAATTGGACTTACAATTGTGCTGGCTTACCTGGGTTTTTCATACTGGTCGCTGATTGTTCCAACAATTATCCATGCAGTGATTACCAATGTTATGCTGGGTTACATGGCCAGTTTCAGGTTCCGGTTTTTTCCAGTTATCTATCTGAGGCTAGCCTTAAGAACAACCAGATCATTGATGGCCAATATAACAGGATTTAACCTGATCAATTACTGGTCGAGAAATGCTGACAACCTTATTATTGGTAAAGTCTATGGAGCAGCTGACCTGGGTATATACAACAGGGCTTACAGACTGCTGGATATTGCCCTCAGTTCAACAACTAATCTGTTTGGACAAGTCTTATTTCCGAGCCTGAAAGAACTAAAAGCAAAGGGTGGTGACGTAAAAAAGGAGTTCACAAGTTTGCTGGGCATTATCAGTCTGATCAGCTTTCCTATTGGTGCAATAATGATAGTGTTTGCCAAACCGTTTGTGCGTTTTATGTGGGGAGAAAACTGGATGAGCGTTGCTGATCTCCTGCCCTATTTTGGTGTTTTGGTACTGATACAATCCCTTTTGGCAACTTTGGGGAATATATATGTACTACATAGTAAAGAAAAAACTTTGTTTATCATCGGAGGTATTTCAGCTGTTGTCATGATAATTGCCATTGTAATCGGATCATTCTATTCAATGGTTCATGTGGCATTCTATTATGCATTAAGCAATGTACTATTTAACGTACCGCTAAATCTGATCCTGGGTTTCCGAAAAGCCTTGAATTTTAAGATTAGAGAGATCCTTATTTTCTGGCTTCCCAAGCTTATGCTGACATTGGGAATTCTGATCTTCATATGGTACAACTTGTTTACTTACACTATTATTGCAACTTTGCTGTATTTAATTCATGTTGTGTATCTGCAACGCTCCGATATTTCCAGGCTTTTTGTGCTGATTAAAGAAAAGATAAAACCCAGGTCAATATAAATACCTGCAATGGAAAATAGATATCATCCGGTTATTGTTGTAGTGGCTTATAACCGCCCACATTCGCTTAAGCGTTTGTTATTTTCACTGAAAGCCGCCAGAAATATTACACAAGCAAAGCTTATTATCAGCATCGATAATCAGGAACCTCATAATTTAGATGTAAAAGAAATTGCTGATTCTTTTGAATGGCCTTATGGCGAGAAAGAGGTAAAATATCAGGAAAAACGCCTGGGACTGAGAAAGCATATCCTGCAATGTGGAGATCTGTCTGAACAATACGGATCAGTTATCATTTTGGAAGATGATTTGTATGTTTCACCCTATTTCTATGATTACACAATTCACGCTCTCAATTTCTATGCAACTTGTGACCAAATTGTGGGCATTTCATTATATAATCAACCACGTGAAGAAATCTCAGAAAAACCTTTTTGCCCGATTGTTGATAGTTCAGATGTTTATTTTATGCAGTTCCCTTCATCCTGGGGACAGGCATGGAGCTGGCAACAATGGAGAAAATTCAAAGAATGGTATGAAACGAAACCAAATATTTTGAATGTTGCCTTACCGGATAAGATATTGAAATGGCCTGAGACTTCCTGGAAAAAATACTTCTGTGCCTATGTTTTATCAAAAGACCTTTTTTTTGTATATCCCAGGCTTTCGCTCACAACCAATTTCAATGACCCAGGGACTCATTTGAAGAAAGAAGTAAATAACGAAGGACAATCCCAAATCAGGTTGTTTGAAAAAGAATACCGATTTTTGCCCTTTAACGAATCATGTTGTAAGTATGACATATATTCGGAACTAAAATCTTCATGTATAAACCAGCTCACTAACCAGTTTTTGGAATATTCTTATGAGCTTGATTTATACGGAAATAAGAACATTGCACATGTAAAATCAGCATATGTAATAACATCCAAACCTGTGAAAGCCGCAATAATCGGCTTCAAAAGAGCCTTTAAACCGCATGAGTTAAATATTATTTTAAGTTTGCAGGGTGAAGATTTGTCAATGAGCAGAAAAGAAGATGTAATGCCATTTATTAACCATAATGATAAAACTATTTCTGATTTTAGATACTTTTATAACAGAAATCTTTTGGGTTGGAAGGTTTTACTAAGGGATAGCTATATTCGCATTTTTAAAAGAAAGTATAAACTCTAGGACTAATATGGTTTTAAAAAAGACTAATAATCTTGTTTTAATATTTATAATCCTGTGTTCAACTTCATTTTATCAGTTGACAGTACTTGGACAGGCAAAAAGACTTGTTGAGATATTAGGTATTTTCATAATCATTATCCTGCTTATTTTTTATATCATATATTCTGAAAACAAAACTTTTAAGCATAATTTTACAATACCGATCATACTGATTATCATATCATTGATAAGCAGTAGCATAATGGCTAAATACATTAGAGAGCAGAATTTTACTCAATCAATCTATGCACACAGGGCAATTTATTACTACTTACTATACTTTCTCCTTCACCAAATGAAGATTAAACCCAGGGATCTTGAAATGATAATCTTTGGCTTAGGCGTTTTGTATGTAGGATTGTATCTGCTCCAGTATTTTCTTTACCCTACAAAAATTTACGATGCCTATGTCCGTTCCGATCGTGGTACCATCCGTATTTATCTGGCCGGCGCGGGCTATTTTGGCATTGCTTTTTACATGGCATTACAATATTTCTACCGGACTAATAAGCTTTACCACCTGTTCTTCCTAATCGTATTTTTTTCCATTCATGTTTTGACCGGTGGGAGGCAAACCCTGGCCATAACAGCGCTTGTTGTTGTGTTGTTTTTGCTTTTCGATAAACACGTAAAGTCAAGGCTTTTTCTGGCATTCCTTGGAATAACCGGAATTGCATTACTACTTTACCTGTTTCAGGGTGTTTTCGAATCCATCATGATGGCTTCTGAAAAGGATATTAGCAAAGGTAACGAATATATTCGATTTCTGGCTGCTGAATATTTTTTAACAGATTTCTTCAAACATCCCCTGGCCTATATTACCGGAAACGGAATGTTTAACTTCGATTCTGCCTATGGCAAAGAAATTGCCGGCATTGTAGAAAACGATCACTTTAACCTGAGCGACATTGGCATCATTGGCAATTATGCCATGTATGGTGCTTTTTTTGTTGCAGGTGTATTCGCCATCATCTTCAAAGCGTTAAAACTTAGGATCGAGAAAAAACATCTCTATATTAAATATACCTTTATAGGTATTATTCTGGCCATTATGACGGCTGGAAATTTCGCCTATGCTGATTTCATCTGCCTGATGATGTGTGTCTTATACCTAATTGATGTTTCAAATTATAGTGAAACAGAAAATCAACTGGAAACCTAAAATAGCTCCTGAGTCTAACAAAACAACGTGCATTACAAATGAGTATTCCAGAAAACGACAGAATAAGACTAAGTATAGTATTTCCGGTTTTTAATACCCTGAGCTTTACTGAACGGTGCCTGAAACACCTGGAAGAAAAAACCAGCCTGGCAGATGCTCATGAGCTTGCTATTGACATTGTGCTGGTTGATGATGGTTCCACTGATGGAACGGCTGAATGGGTCAGCACACATTACCCCAATGTCAAGCTGATACCGGGGGATGGTAATTTATGGTGGAGCGGAGGCATGAACAAGGGTATTCAGTATGCCCTGCAAACGCTCAATACAGATTATATCCTTTTGTGGAACAACGATGTACGTCCGGCAAATGATTACTTTACAAAATTGACAGAGGTTTTAGCTAATAATCCCACAAATTGTATTGTTCTTTCAACCGTATTTGTTGAAAACAAGGAGAAACAGATTATTTTCTCACTAGGTGGAAATTTTAATCCGGTCACCGGTAAACATGCATTGATCGGCTTTGGCATGGAGGCATCATCCTTTTGTCCACCACCCCTGGAAATTAACTGGTTTCCCGGAATGGGCACCACCATTCACAAATCGGTTTTTGAAACAATAGGCTATTTTGACGAGAAAAACTTTCCGCAATACAAGGGCGATGCAGACTTTGCTTTGCGTGCCCATAAAGCAGGTTTTTTATTAAAACGCTATCCTGAACTCACTATTTGGAATGACCGGGAAAACACCGGTTATAGCAACACTACATCATTTAAGAAATTTGTTCAGTCCCTGGTATCCAGAAAATCAAACAATAATTTATACCGCGATATTTTATTTTACCACCGACATACCAAAGGTATTATTTCCTATGGCGAATTGATCAAGAAGTATTTTACCTATATAGGTGGCTATTTCAAATGGAAATTCCTGGGTTTATTTGGATTAAAGCGAAAAAACAGGTATTAAAGGTATGAATATCTTATCCATAACAGGTATCTTGCCGATACCAGGTGTTGCAAAGTCAAATGATTTCCTGATTCCCTTGTATACAGCTTACAAAAAGAAATATCCAAGTGATAAAGTCTTTATTTTCCGACTTGAAAAATATATACCCCTCTCAAAAAAAAATAGGAAATATGCAGCAGTTAGAGACTTTGAATTATCAGGAATAACAGTGAAACTACTTCGGTATCTTTCAACCTGGAGGTATCCTGGTTTGCATGCTGTTATTTCTTCATATACTTCCTATTATTTTAATATCCGTAAAATTGGCAAATTCATAAAAGAACATAAGATTGACATACTTCATGCCGAATACATTATACCTGACGGATACCTGGCCTACCTGATTTCCAGAAAATTTAAAATACCCTTTGTTGTGACAACACACTATGAATTCAGGTATTTTAATGTGCAATTTTCCAGGAGAATTGCTTTGAAGGCTTTGCAGCATGCCGGATATGTCACACCGCTAAATTACACAGCCAAGTATCTATTTGAAAAGCACCAGGTAGGAAATATTTGCATTGTCCCACATGGCATTGATGAGTTTTTCCTTCAAACCAAACAAAACAAACTGAATACAGAAACTGTCAGTATTCTTTCCATTGGAGCGCTTATTCCGTTAAAGAATTTTGATAAGGTAATCTACGCTTTGTCAGACTTAAAAAACAAATATTCATTCGTTTATACCATTGTAGGTGATGGTCCCGAGTTGCCACATCTAAAATATCTTGTAGAAAAATTTGGTTTAAAGAATCGTGTTTCATTTATCGGGAAAATTCCTTATTCCGAAATCCCCAATGAGATAAGCAGGCATGATATCTTCGTTATGCCCAGCTACTTTGAATCGTTTGGCAGGGCATTAACCGAAGCAATGGCTGTTGGCTTGCCCGTAATTTGTGCTAAAAATACAGGTATACACGGTTATTTTACTGAAGGACAAGAAGGTTTCTCAGTAGATCACCAGAACATAAGAGATATTGAAGAAAAGCTGGCCATGCTTTTGGAAGATGCTACGCTCAGGTCAACAATGGGAAGGAATGCAAAAAAACTGATGGCGCAATATACGTGGGATAAGGTTGCGGAAAAATTCCATGATCTTTATCGGGATCTTTTATAAGCATTGTATTATTCAGTTTTTTCGACTACGATTTCCGGGAAAAAATTCTCGATTGTCCTGACAAAAACTTCAACCATACTGTTCACGTTACTTTTGGTTAGTATAATATTTTTAGCGTTCTCCCCCATTTTTTCTCTCTCATTAGTATTTAGTAAGATAGTTTTTCTCATTGCTTCTGTGAGACTTTCGAGATCATCCTTAGAAAAACGAAATCCGGTAATCCCATCAGTAACCAGGTCTTCCTCTGTTCCATCAGCCTCGCTGGCAATGCAGATTTTCTTCCAGAACATGGCCTGGTTCAGGGCCAGCCCTCCCACACCCGGCAATACAAGACAGGTTGAAGCAGCAAAGTACGGATTAACGCCGTCGATAATTCTACCTAAATACCTAACATTTTCCCCTCCCGATTCTTTAATCATATTCACAATATTTTCTCTCTCAGGTCCGTCACCAATAATCAAGAGTTTTATCGAAGGAAACTCTTGTCTGAGTTTCAGGAAGGCATTGATAAGCAAATCAACTCTTTTTTCGGACAACAAACCGCCTACATACAAAAAGGTTATGCTGTCATTGAGTTCGAAATCCTGTCTGATTTTTTCAGCACTTGCCCATACAGCCTTCTCATTGATCAACATTTCATCAATTTCTATCCCATTATAGCAAACGTCAATTTTTGAAGTTTCAATACCCCTGTCTTTCACATACTGAATCGCTTTTGTACTATAGGTTAATGTGAAATCACCTTTTCTGTAAAACGAGGAAACCAGCATGTTCTTGAATTTTAATACCAAACCCTTGGCAAAGCCCGGCTCCCATGCACAGGCCCAATTAACTATTACCTTATTCTTCCTCCTCGCCCATCTGACAACTTTGCGGTAAGAGAGGTTTCCTGTTATTGACTGAATGATGATCATGTCAGGGTCTAACGCTACTATTGCCCTGAACAAACCCTTATGTACGCGTATATCAAAGGGCCCAATCCGGTACTTGGATTCAATAACACCAGCATTATCAAAAGTGGTTTGTCCCCTGAAAGCCGGGCGGCCATCCTCAGCTTTTTTAATGCCATGATATACAACCCATTTCACATCGGGATGAAAACGGCTTAATTTCTCATAGAAGCTTAACCGGTAAGGTTGAAGCATAGGTGTAATAAGGGCAATTTTTCTCACTGATTAATTCTTTTGGTCATCAAAAGTACATAAATAAATTACTTTCAAACAGCAGGGTTAAGTTCCTGCCATTTTAAAATACAGTGCTTCTTCTAAATTGTTGATATCTTGGTTATTCAAACTAGCCTTGCAATATAATGATTTAAATCACCGTTAAAAAACAAACGTTCGTCACCGTTTTTCGTATACTCGTCAAATTTATTTTAAGTTTAGTCAATTGTTATCAGTGCAAAATAAACAGATGGAGGGTGAAGCGATGAAGCACAAAAATTATGCAATGAAGACAGGTTTAGTAGTCATGACACTGCTCAACAGTATTGGATTGGCGTATACACAGGCTCCTTCAGGGAGCAACTTTAATATCGTATTTGAGAACAATTTCGAGGATAATCAGGTTGGAAGATACGTTCACTCAGAATATATCACAGATTGGAATTTACCTAGCTATAGTTCAATGCATGAAAAAGAGATAGTAGATATGATTGTAGATGAGAATCAAATCTATAATAAGATTATGAGAGGATATTATCCAAAAGGAACATATCTGCCTGATAATCATGGCTTTTTATGGAGATCATTTTATTCTGAGCCTCTGACTGAAGTATATTTTTCATATGATATAAAGTTTAAACCAGGATTCGAATGGGTACTGGGAGGTAAAATACCAGGAGTTGTTGGTGGAACGGTTGTTGAAGGTGCCAATCAACCCATTGATGCTGGTTTTTCAGCAAGAATAATGTGGAAGGAGAATGGAAGATTTGTTTTTTATGTTTATCACCAAGATCTACAACAAACTTATGGTAATTCCTACTATATTGAAAATTTTAATTGTATCTCCGGGAAATGGTATAATATAACAATACGAGTTGTACTAAATACTATAAATAGTGGAATTGCTGCTAACGATGGAATCTTAGAAGGGTTCATTGATGGTAAACTTATGTTTCAAAAAACTGATTTCAAATTTCGTAGCCTCAGTAGCATAAAAATAGACAACATGTACATAAGCTCTTTCTTTGGTGGAGGAACAGATGCATGGGCTGCTGCGCGTGATGAGTGGATCGATTTTGATAACTTTGTTTCATATACATATAGCAGCTCCGCAATCAATGTACCTAGAAATAACGTAAAAAGCTCCCCGACAAAATTACTATTGCATCCATATTACAGTTTTGGAAGTGCAAATATCCCATCAAGTCCATCAACACCAAGTGAGTTTTTATCCACTACGCAAACAGCTTCAACAATTGCCTTATCATGGGAAGATAAGTCAACAAACGAGCAGGGTTTTCAGTTAGAACGTTCCATGGTTCCAAACAGTAATTTTGAGCCGATAGCAACAATTGCTGCCAACACAATTTCATATATGGATACCGGTCTCGATCCTGACAAAATGTATTATTACAGGATCAAAGCCTTTAATGCAACCGGATCATCTTCATATGTTACATTACAACAGGCAACATCACCGGCATTGCCAACCAACGCTCAAAAAGCAGGCTTTGCAGAAATCTTTGCCAATGTCAGCGGTGCTGTCAACCGCAGGGCACTGCCGGTTACCATGCAGGAATCGGGCACCATATCAAGTATTTCTATATTTCACAACGGAGGCACCGGTAATGCGTTGCTGGGCATTTATAACACATCTGAAGCCTTGCCTGATCAGCGAATTGCTATAACCTCTCCAGCACCGGTCAACACTTCCGCCGGCTGGCAGACATTCAAACTTACCACACCTGTTGAAGTAAGCAAAGGCAGCACCATTTGGCTAGCCTGGGTTTTCGAAAACGGCATTTCGCTGCGCTATACCAGCGGAGAGCCGGGCAGAGCGCACTCAGAGGATACCTATGCCGGCGGCTTGCCCCAGGCTTTTGGAACAAGTACGATCAGCGCATCTGTCTATTCTATTTACGCCAATTATGTACCCATGCCAAGCCTTTCTCAAATTCCGGATCCCCCTTCCAATCTCCATGTTATACAGTCCGATTATGCATCAGCCACTATCGGTTGGCGTGATAATGCACAAAATGAAAACGGATTTGAAATTGAGCGCATCAATGCCGCAGATGATACAAGGAAAACCTTTGCCATGGAAAGCAATATAGTTAGCCTTGCAGATAACGATCTAACTGAGAACTCTACGTATCAATACCGTATCAGGGCATTCAATGCCGAGGGTTCCTCTGCCTGGTCTGGTTTGCTGACAATCGTCACTCCCCAAAAAGAAACGGAAACCCCTGTAGTCACCGAACCGGTTGATCCTACAAATAACAGGCCCGTAATGGCAAACCAGCAATTCAACATCTCCGAACAATCACTCAAGGACAATATCCTGGGCTCAGTTGCGGCCAGTGATCCCGATGGTCAAAAAA
>JAFGOZ010000602.1 GCA_016926235.1 Bacteroidales bacterium
ATTATATAGATGAAAAGTATAAATGAAAAAGTTATTCATAGATACTAATATTGTGATAGATTTATTATCACGGAGAGAACCCTTTTTTGAAGAAGCAGCGGAATTATTTTCCCTTGCAGACAAAAAGCAAGTGGAATTATCAGTTTCATCTTTGACTATTGCAAATACCAGTTATGCATTAAGACAAATGGATTCGAATAAAGCGAAGTCGGTTTTGAGAAAACTTAGGTTGATTCTAAAGATATTGCCGTTGGATGATAAGATTATTGGATTAGCTTTAAATGATGAGACTTTTTCTGATTTTGAGGATGGACTTCAATATTTTACGGCAATCGAAGATGAGCAAGAATTTATTATTACAAGAAATTTAAAGGATTTTAAAAATTCAAAGTTGCTGACAATGACGGCTAAACAATTTATTGAAACAATATAATAAGGCCAGTTGGCAACACACAATATAAAACGGTTGGGGTTCAGTGGTTTGCGGGACTTTAGTTCCCGCTCCAACTTTTTCCTTGATGGATAAGGACGCAGCCCGAAAACCCAACCGTTTCATATTATCACCGTTGTGCCGCATTCCACACATCGGTGAAAGTTCAATAATCTAGCGTTACAAATCGATTTTTTAGATTTGTATCTATGAATAAAACAGCTTACACAAGAATATGCTACGAAGAGCGGGTTAAAATTGAAGCTTATCTAAATGCTAGAAAGAAGATATCTATTCCTAAAGAGCTGATTAATTTCTATTGCCAACGATAAAAACACAAAATTTTGATTTACTGTAATTTATGATTTTGTGTTTTTGCCGTTAGTCAGAATTATAAGCGACACTAATGACCGAGTAACAAAAGAATAAATTTAAGCGTCTTATTTATAAAAAATCATAGGATGAGATAATATGAAAACAAGCAAGAGAACTGAAAAATTCTGGGATATGCTGTCAAGTAAAACTGATAAGATAGCCATGAAATTTGAACAGACCTATTCCAAAGCAATAGAAAGAACCAAAAATTACCTCAAGTCTGACGATATTGTTTTAGATTTTGCATGTGGTACTGGATTAGTATGTAACGAGATTGCTTCAAAAGTTGCAATGATTCATGCAGTTGATATTTCCTCTAAAATGATTGAGATAGCAAATAGCAAAGCTATTAATCGTAGAATTGACAATATAAAATTTGAGAAGATTTCAATATTTGATGAAAAGTTTAATATCCAGCAATTTGACGTAGTACTAGCATTTAATATACTTCATTTACTCAAAGATTCTGATAATACAATTGCCAGAATATATGAATTGTTAAAGGTTAACGGATATTTTATTACTTCAACCGAATGTGCTGGAGAGAATAAGAGAGCTCCACTAAATATCCTTGTGTTTATATTAATTAAGTTAGGAATAGCTCCATATATGAGATTTTATAAAACAAAAGAAATTGAAAAACAGATAATTAATTGTGGATTTCGGATTATAGAGACAGAAAGTTACATAAATCATAATCAGCCCAATTATTTTATAGTAGCACAAAAGATTGATGATAAAAAATAACGAACGCACAACATCGTGTATAAAAAATTGGGGTTTAGGTGGTTATTGAGTCGCACTAACTCGCATCAAAGTTTGTGTCGGTGGACACGAACGAAGCCCGCAATCCCCAGTGATTTTTTACCAGCGAACCGTTAAGCCCTATATTGACCCGGAGAGTCTGACCTTGCAAGACAAGGTTTATCAGGTGGATAATTGAAAAGTCAGGGGAAAATTAATGTCTGTAATTACCAGGTAATTAATATTTTACAAAAACGTTGTTCCGAATTATGCAACCAATTTATATCCTGTCTGTCTTTTTTAAAAATTATTATTATGAATATTAAATTTTATTTTTTATTCTTATTTCACCTGTTTTTTTCACAATTAATATTATGTCAAGAAAGTAAATCTTCAAGTGAAACAAAAGAGAGATATACTATATCCGGACATATCACATTTTCGGATAGTATTCATAATTCCGCTGGGGCTCAGGTGTACCTCGATTCTGTTTTTTCTGGTACAATAACAGATTTCTCAGGCAATTATCAGCTTAAAAACATAAAACAGGGAGAATACTTGTTAGTTGCACAATACTTAGGATACGAACAATATAAGCAGGAGATTACAGTAGACAAAAATCTGGAAATTAATATTCAATTGCACGCCTCTGCTCTTACTCTGGAAAGTGTTAGCATTGTTTCTGATCGCTTAATTGATAAAACCTCGGTTAGCGATATATCAATGATTGCACCACAGATTGAATCTTTTAAAGGTTTGCAGGAAGATCCGGTTAATGTACTCACGCTTATGCCCGGTATTACAAAAGGTAACAGCGATTTATTTTCGAGTACCCAGTTATATGTAAGAGGTGGCGGTCCTGAAGAAAATCGCTTTTTGTATAACAATGTTACTGTTTATTGGCCTTGGTACTCGGGTGGGATCAAATCGGTATTTAATAACGAAATTATTGATAAAATGGAATTGCTGACAGGCGGATTTAGCGCTAAATACGGAAATGCTATGTCATCAATTGTTCATATTACTACCCGGGATGGTAATTTTAATGAATTTGCAGGTAATTTCACGGTTGGCCTGTCAGGAATGCAAACAACCTTTGAGGGCCCTTTTGAAAAAGATAAGGTTTCAGCCTTATTATCTGTTCGTAAAACTTACCTGGATTTAATATTAGGCAATAGCCCAGAGTTTCCTGTTAACAATATGCTTGACGGCACGTATCGCATAAGCTGGAAAATTAATGAAAAACATAAACTCTCATTTAGTGGGTTGAGTTCAAGGGAAACAATGAATTTCATGACATTTGATCCACAACCCGGAATGCCTGATGAAATCAATTTAAAGACTAAAAGCAACAGCCAGAGTTTACAATTACAAAGTATGTGGTCAGATAAATTATATGCCAACCTGTCCGTTTATTTTTCATACAACCAAAGTACATTTAATATTGGTAATAACTTACGTATGGATTTACAGGGTCATGAAATAGGTTTACGGGAGGATTTAACCTATAAAATAAACAGGCGCCATAAAATTGATTTTGGAATTGAAACAGGATTTGGCATGTATAGAAACAAAGGGAATACCCCTCTTAATCCACTGGAGTTAGATATGAACGATACTACAATTCTTTTACGTGAATTTGATTTTAATTCAGAATCAGGATTTAGTGCTTTATATTTTTCATATACGGGTGATATAACCAACAAATTGTCAATGACTGTAGGTTTACGAGGCGATTTTCTTTTTTACGAATATAACCATGCACACAGCGATTATTCTCCCAGGTTTTCTATGAAGTATAAATTGCTGCCAAAAACCAACATAAGGGCATCCTTTGGGTATTTTAACCAGTTTCCCGATGATGAGGCTTTAACGAATATCCCCAATCTGAAGTCCAATCTGTGTAAACATTATATTGCAGGAATTGAACAAAACTTTAACGCCCATTTCAAAGGATGGATTGAAATTTATTATAAAGATTATAGCAACCTGGTTGTTTTCAATACCAGTGATAATAATACCGATGATTTGGAATTCTCGAATCTTGGAACTGGTCATGTGAAAGGAGCAGAACTATTTCTGATGAGGAAACACGGATCATTAACCAGCTGGATTTCTTATGCCTATTCAATTGCCAAAAGACAACAATCCTTACATGATAAAGAATATTTCTTTGAGTATGACCGCCCACATATGCTAAATCTTGCAGCAGAGTATGAACTTTCACAAAAAGTGAGTTGGTATATTCCACACCAGGTATCTATGCAATTTCGCTACGAGGCGGGGAATCCATATACTCCGGTAACCGGAGCTGTATTAACTGACAATGGCTGGCAACAGGTAAGAGGAGAGGAAAATTCAAAGCGAAATCCATCCTTTCATAGCCTTTCGTTAAAAGTAATTTGGTTAAATGAGGATAATAACAAAGTAAAGGTGAAATCATTCTTTGAGGTTTGGAATGTATATAACCATAAAAATCTGCTGGGGAGAACTTACCAATATGGAACAGAATTTGACAATAATGTTAAAGAAAACAAATATTATTCCACACCATTTTTACCAGCAGGTGGTGTGAGAATTGAGTTTTAAGATTATTGAACGACTTTTTATTAAAAACCCTAATAGCATTTAAAGTCTGCTCTCACTCTAGCTTCTGGATGAGTTGCCAGTTTTTTTTATGATTTTCTTTTTTCGCTTATCTTTCTTTGGTGCATTGAGTGGTTCGGAATAGGAGGATGATGAAACAAAATCAAGTTTTGGTTCTTCAACTGTTATCTCAATCAAATCATCGGGCTTAATGCCTCTTTTATTCTGATTAATTATTTCCTTTACCTTATTCAAATGCACTGGTACAGCATTTTCCATATCTTTTTCTGAATAGCTGTAAAAAATTATTCGGTTTAGAAGGTCTTTCTTTTTTGGGTATGCAATGCCTTTTTTGGTTTCCAGTTCCAGTAAAATATCAGGGAAATCATTTTGAGCTTCAAGATAGGAATCGAGCTCATACATAAGGCAACACTTTAATTTTCCGCATTGTCCGGTTAATTTCTGAGCATTATGAGGCAGGTTTTGAATACGGGCTGCATTTGTTATTACAGTAGTTAAATCAGTTCGCCAGCTTGAGCAGCAAAGTTCTTTGCCACAAGAACCAATTCCGCCTACGATTGCAGCTTCCTGACGGGCACCTATCTGCTTCATTTCTATTCTTATGCTGAATTCACGTGCATACCTTTTAATGAGCTCTCTGAAATCTACTCTTCCTTCTGATATATAATAGAAAATTGCTTTGCTACCATCACCCTGGAATTCAACATCGCTGATTTTCATTTCCAGGTTAAGTTGAGTTGCAATTTGTCTGGCCTTTAACATGATCGGTTTTTCTTTTAACCTTGCTATCTGCCATTTTTCAAGGTCATTAAAATTTGCTTTCCGGTAAATTTCTTTATCTATTGGGTGCTTTGGTTTTTTCCTTTCTAATTGCATTCTTGCTAATCGTCCGGTAAGAACCACCTGCCCGATATCATGCCCTTTATCTGCTTCAACAGCAACATAATCGCCTTGTTTTAGCTGAAGCTTGTTTTTATTCAGATAAAAATTTTTGTGTGTGTTTTTAAATCGAACCTCTACTATACCATCAGTTTCATTGGTGTCCGGAATATCTTTTAACCAATCGTAGGTATTAAGTTTTCCGCAAGACAAGTCTGATTCACCCTGAGATATATTTAGATGCTCCCTGGCGGGACAATTTGCACAAGCCATTATCTTTATTTGTGTTTAGTCTAAACAAAGATAACGTAAATTAACTTAAAGCAATCGAACGAATTTATTTATTATTTTAGATAAGTACCTCTATATATTTACCGAAGGATGAACGATCGTCAATATCGTCTCCTTTTACGGCTACCGCTTGAACTTGTCCCGAGGAAACTACCCAGAAGTCCGCGAACAAGCTGCCTGCCCAGTTCATTCCCGATTTGTCGTGACATATTTCGCGTAGCATATTTTTTCAGGTCATCGAACAATTCATTATCCGTTGTTTTTTTCGATTGACTCTTTTCTTGTTCCCGGATTTTTTCCTCTTCAAGTTGAGCAGTTTCGAGTGCAAATTTTTTATTGAGTACTTCATACGCCGATTCTCTGTCAACCTTAGTTTCGTATGCACCATATACCAGCGACTGTTTTATTTTTTCCTGGCGTGTGCTGTCATCAACTGGTCCAATCTGGCTTTGAGGCGGAACAATTAGTGCCCTTTCAACAGGGTTAGGTATTCCTTTTTCATCTAAAAAAGAGATAAGTGCTTCGCCAACACCTAATTGAGTTATAATTTCTTCAACATTCAGCCTGGGATTTGTTCTGAAGGTCTCTGCCGCTGCATTTACCGCTTTCTGATCCCTTGGAGTAAATGCCCTGAGAGCATGCTGTATCCGGTTACCAAGCTGTCCCAGAACTTCGTCGGGTATGTCCAGCGGATTCTGACTTATAAAATAAATTCCAACCCCTTTTGAACGAATAAGTCTGACAACCTGCTCGATTTTATCCATCAAGGCTTTAGGGGCATCATCAAACAAAAGGTGCGCTTCATCGAAAAAGAAAACCAGTTTAGGTTTATTCCGGTCACCAGACTCGGGAAGTTCCTCAAAAAGTTCAGAAAGTAACCAAAGCAGAAAAGTTGAGTATAAGCCCGGCGAAAGCATTAATTTATCGGCAGCAAGAATATTTACAATTCCTTTACCCTGGTCGGTTTGTATAAAATCGAAAATTTCAAAAGCAGGTTCTCCAAAAAACATATCGGCTCCCTGTTCTTCGAGCAGTAATAAGCCACGTTGAATAGCCCCGATACTGGCCGTTGAAATGGTCCCATAGCTGGCGGTATATTCAGCTTTTTTACCGGCAACAAACTCAAGCATTTTTCTTAAATCTTTTAAATCAAGAAGAAGGAGGTTGTTGTCGTCAGCTATTTTAAATACGAGGTTTAACACTCCAGCCTGAACGTCATTCAGGTTTAATAATCGGGCAAGCAATACCGGTCCCATTTCGGAAATGGTGGTACGCACAGGATGCCCCTTTTCTCCAAAAATATCCCAAAAGCAAACCGGAACAGGTTTTGAAATATAATTATTAAGTTGCATCTTTTCAATTCTCTCAGAAATCTTAGGGTGCGATTTTGCCTGTGAAGCTATTCCTGAAAGATCACCTTTAACATCTGTTACAAAAACAGGTACACCCAAATCGCTAAAAGTTTCGGCAAGCACTTGCAGGGTTACGGTTTTTCCGGTTCCGGTAGCTCCGGCTATTAATCCATGGCGGTTTGCCATTTCCGGTACAATGAAGAGCTCTTTACCTTCGTGGTTTTTACCAATCAGGGGTAGGCCAGCTGGAGATATCATGTTGTTTTATGCTATAGATTATTATTCTAAATGTAGCAATATTTTCTAATTAATATATCCTGAATTACTCGTCGGCTTAATTTATATGATTACCGATGCACATGTTGGCTGATAGATTTTTACAACTACCAGGTTCAGTTTATTTGTTTTTTATTAAGTTTAAAAAAATTATTTAATTACCAACACATACCTAATATGAGTGATACATTTACAGAGGTTACCCGTAAATCATACGGAAGCAGGATAAAAGGTGCATTTGGTGGGATTTTATTTGGATTAATCCTAATCATTGGCGGCATCTGGTTGCTTTCGTGGAATGAAGGCAGAACCATTAAAACTAAACGCGCCCTTAATGAGGGAGCAGAACAGGTTGTAAGTGTTGATGCGTCAACAATTCTTCCCGGTAACGAAAATCTGTTAATTCATATAAGTGGAATGGCAGAAACCAGCGTAACGCTTACAGATAGTAAATTTGGTGTTTCAGCAAATGCCATACACCTGAAGAGAGATGTTGAAATGTATCAGTGGGTTGAAGATTCTGAATCGAAATCAGAAAAGAAAGTCGGCGGGGCTGAAGAAACTTCAACAACCTATACCTATAAAAAGGAGTGGAGCGGTTCGTTAAGTAATTCTTCCGATTTTAAAAAACCCGAAGGACATACTAATCCATCAGCTATGCCTTATGACGATGATATGGTTTCAGCTGCCGATGTCTTTATTGGCAAATACAAACTAAGCACTAATCTCATTTCCAGTATTTCGGGGTATGAACCCCTGGATATAAGTTCTCTGAACGTTTCAAATATACCAGATGCCAAACTGGAAGGTAACAGAATATTTATTGGAAAGGGCTCGGAAGCCAGCCCCGAAATTGGTGATGTGAGAATCAATTTTTCGATTGTCAGTCCCAAGGTTGTTAGTGCGGTTGGTAAACAGACTGCTAGTACAATTAGTTCCTTTACCGTTTCAAATGGCAAGGATATTTCGATGTTATATGTAGGTAATCTTACTGCAGATGAGATGTTTACAAAGGCAAAGAAATCGAACAAGATTACTGGCTATTTGTTGCGGTTACTCGGACTGGTATTGCTTATAGCAGGATTTAATTTTATATTCAGGCCTATAGCAGTATTGTCTGATGTGGTGCCTTTCTTCGGAAGGATTGTGAGAGCTGGTACCGGATTCCTGTCGTTTATACTGGGATTAATAATTGGTTTAGTGACCATGGCTTTAGCCTGGATTGCTTACAGGCCTATTGTTGCGATACCATTGCTTGTTGGAGCAGCAGCTTTGCTTGTGTGGTCAATTATCAGATCGCGAAAAAAGAAGCTTGCTGTTTCTGAATAGATTTAAAGAGTTTCTCAAGAGATATTAAAGATAGTCATTAAGAGGTCAAAGGACGAAGCAATCTGTTATTATAATAACTACGGATTGCTTCGTCCCGAAGTCTCGGGACTCGTAATGAAGGAAATAACTAATTTCATTTTCTTGATTCCCAGGGTTTGTTGACTCCTATAAACCGAATCTGTAAGAGAATTTTATCAGGAATACATCGTATGGGTATGTCTTTCGGATTAAATCTCCCGAATCGTCTGTAAATGAATATGTTCCAATATTTTTGTGTTTGTTTCTGTTTTGCGACCATACAAGGTAAAGCGAAGATCCGGGTTGGTATTCCCAACGCAAGACAAAGTTTGAATTAAAGTCCATCACATTAAAATTGGGATTACCAAACGAATAATCATCATTTTCATCCTTATCCTCATCAGCAAAGTACAGGTTTTCATCTTCTGTTATTTCATTGCGCACGAATTCATCGCCATAGCTAATATACCTGTCTTTGTACTCTTCTGCTTTGGGATTTGAGATGTATTTAAAATCATCGTATTTGCCTGCTGAGATAAAGGGCATGGCGTAAAACTGTATAGTAAAATCGGGACTTAAGTTATAAGTGAATCTAAAAGTCATAGCAGTAGTTTTCTGATTTAAAGTACCCCTGATATATCGCTCAGAATCAATAGAATCTATATCCACTGTTCCAACATATGCTATTTCGTCGTAGTTTGTACTGTACGATGGTTCCATCGAGAGCCTGAAGGCATCCGAAATCTGTAGTTCTGCACTGAGTGCATAATTTCTGCTTTTAGCAGTTCTGTAATCTCTCCAGCCTCCGCTGTACATGGCAACAAAACGTACTTTTTTGCGTGTGTCAGTACCCACATGGCCCCAATAATTTGTATAGCCATCATAGACTAATGCAGGCCCGCCTCTTAAGGTTTCTGTTGAAATTGAATTTCCATCGCGGGAGATTCCAAAGCCTGTGCACCAATAGTTTTTATACTGAACGTGCCCGTTGATGTTACCGCCGTGGTATCTGTGTCCGAGATCGTAGGTTAAACCTACCCACTGATTCACATTAATGTTTGCATTTCTGAAAAACAAGAAAGGTTCTGTTTGATTGAAACCTACCCACACTACCTCCATAATTTCGTCGTTACGGCGCATGAAGCCAACATCGTTAAGGTTTAAACCCGGCGATCGCCAGGTAAGCCAGGTAATAAAGCTAAACTTTCCATTTCCGTTTTTCCCGGCAGCAAGAGTTCCGCCAAAGCCTTCCAGAGAGGTGCGATTTGAATCTACACTAAGATTCTTTGCATCGGGTCTTTGAAAATAATGCGGCGAACTTGTTTGCAGTCTGGTAATAGCTTCCTTGCTACCGTTAACCTGGCTGAATACTGCATTAAAATCAACATAATATGTTTTATCCTTCCAGTGGTGCCTGAAGTTTATTCCTCCTGTATAGGCATCATTTATCATATTGCCCCTAAGACTCTCTGTTGACAGATTTCTGTTGGTTGAGGTAATCATACCGCCAAGCTGGGTGTTTGATTGGTTCAAATCTTTCTCTACCCGGGCAACAAAATAATTTGTCAGGGGTTCAACAATCTGTTCTCTGCGTTCGCCTGCATCATCGATATTGGCATTTTCTTCCTGGGTAAGGCTTTCCATAATTCCTATTGATAAGCCTTTTGGTGTTTTGCCCGTGAGCTTAAATGCACCTAAAATGGTTGTGTTATCGGGAATTTTTGCGTATTCTCCGCTATCGGGTTCAAAATCGGGATACTGTGTAGGCCTTCTCCCAATGCGCCTTGAATAAAATAAGTTGTCTTGGGATAGCTCACTGTCGCCCATTAATACCTGGTGACTTAAAATATTTTTTCCTTCAATAAAAAAGGCTCGCTTCTCCGAAAAATAGGTTTCAAAGGTTGTAAGATTTACTTCCGAAGGATCTGCTTCAACCTGACCAAAATCGGGATTCAAAGTAAAATCAAGTGTAAGATTATTGGTAATACCAATTTTTCCATCCAAACCCACCGATGGGCTGAAATCTCTGCCATCGGCAAAAGGATTACTGCTTTGTCTCTGGTAGCTTTCGTATTTAGCAACAGCATAGGGGGTAAGATCTTTTTGTTTTTTTGGAATGATATTTTTAATGCCGGTTAGTTCGCCAAAATTATGAACATAACCCGATGCAGTTGGTGAGATAAATTTCCATGATGAACGTTCATCTTTTCTGAATATGTAACGATTAACCTGCAAGCCCCAAACATATTCGTCGTTTTTGCCGAACCTAAGTTGGGTAAGGGGAATTCTCATTTCTGCAACCCATCCTTCATTATCGATACTGGTTTTAACGTACCAGATTGGATCCCAGTTTGAATCCCAGTTTCCGTTGTTAGTTACCGCTTCATCGCCTTTTACACCGGCAGCGCTTACACTAAATGAAAAAGCAGTGAGTTTGTCGTGATAGCTGTCAAAAATTATTTCAACTAAATCGCCACTGAATTCATCTCTTCTTGACATTCTTTTCTCAATGCTGTCAGGAGCACTGTCAAGAGCTTTAATGGCAACGTATAAATTATCGTTGTCGTAAAGGATTTTAAATTTTGTCTGTTGCGAAGGTTCTTTTTGTTCGTATGGATAGACCTGTGTGAAATTATCTTCCCATTCAATATCATTCCAGGTATTTTCCGATAAAATACCATCGATATGGGGTGGGGTAGAGCTTATTTGTCTGGTTTCGTATGATTTTTGCTGAGCAAGAATATAATTTGGAAATATCAAGCAAAACAAAAGAATTAGGTTTACAATCTTAGGTTTAAGGTTAAGCATTACCTGGATGATTAAAGTTTTATCTGTTTTATCATGAATCGCGCCAAAAATATGTAATATAAAATAAATCAGCGCTATAGTTATATTTTAATTTTGAATTTATGTATAAGTGCGTACATCATATGTACGAATACGAACGCTGGAATTCTATAATCATTTTACAATAAATCCTCCGCCAAGAAGTAAGTCATTATAGTAGAAAACTGCTGGTTGTCCGGGAGCAATTGCCCAGGCCGGATTTTCCAGTTCAACCTGAATAATCCCATCTTCTTTGAGTGAAAGTTTTGTGGAACCTTCAGGATTCCACCCAAAACCCCTGATTTTGGTTTTTATTTCTGTGTTGGAAAGGGCAAATTCTTTATCAACGAACTTGAATCTGTCAATCTCAAAACTACTGTGCCACAGCAATTCTTTAGGTCCTGCAACAAGTTTGTTTTCAGCAGGATTCACAGATAATACATACCTTTCAATTCCGTCAAAAAATTCGATATTTTTTTTCTGTCCAACAGTGTAATAAATGTAGCCCTTATGTCTGCCTATCAGGTTTCCTTGTATGTCCATTACCTTACCTGTAGAGATATTCAGGCATTCAGGAATAAACTTTTTTAAAAGTTCATTGTATGATAATTTATTAGCAAAACACAGTCCCATACTTTCCTTTTGTGTAAGCAGATTGATTAGTCCCAACTCTTTTGCTATTTTGCGGGTATGTTCCTTGGTTATTTTCCCAAGTGGCGAATGAATCATCTCTATAATTTCCTGATCAAGCCCCCACAAAAAGTACGATTGGTCTTTTTTGTCATCATTACCGGCTTTAAGAAACCATTTTTCTTTCCATTTGGTTTTTTGTATGTAATGACCGGTAGCTATCATCACTGCTCCCAGTTTTTTTGCCTGATCTTTCAGGATTTTCCACTTAAATTCCGGATTGCAAAAAGCACAAGGACTGGGAGAAAGACCTGCAAGATGCTCGTGCACAAAATAGGCTATTACAGAGTCGTTGAACTCTTTCTCTGCATGAATAATTTCAATTGGAATACCTGTTTTGTCTGCAATGAAGTTAAGTCTCTCTACTTCCTCCGAATTAATTGTAGTGGTAACAATATGAACGCCAACAACTTCATAACCTTCAGCTTTAAGCAGGCTGGCTGTAACAGCGCTGTCGACTCCACCACTAATACCAACAACAATCTTAGGCATTCAATTAATTCTTAGTTCAAATTTAGAACAGCCCTGTTTAATGCTCCAAATACCCCATAGCCACCTTCAACTTCGCTGAATGAAACTTTGTACTTATTAAAGTTCAACGAAGTATTCGAACTTAAGTAATAATTGGCCAGGTGATAATCGTAACTATAAATTACAACAGAATCAATTGCAAAATGGTTCTGAATTTCAATAGAAGTATTTTGATTTTTTGAGGTTGGAAGCCTTACTATACCGGTTGTTATGCCGGAAGAATAGCTGTAAATATCGAACATATAGATACTTGAATCTGAAGCCAGTTCGAAAAATATTTGCTTATCGGTTTCTTTAAGAGAACCCGGAATCAGCTGAGCATGGTTAGGAACAATGGTTTGAGCAGTTAATACAGGTAAATCGGGGTGGTAACATTCTATGTTAAGTACATCTCCTGCATTAGGCCTGAAATTGCCCGAAGGCCTGTAGTTTGTCTGTGAGAATATATTCTCGGAATTTGTAAGGTAAAAACCGTAAGATTCAGATTCAAAAGGCGAGTGAAAAAGTTCAACAATAATCTCAATGGTATCTACAAATATGCTATCCTCAAAATCGTTAGCAGGGACAACTTTCTGAACTTCGACAAAGGAGTTGTTATAAGCCATGGTTGAATCTGTTCTAATCACACCAAAAATATTTAGTCCCGGAACAAAGCTGTCTTCATCAAATTTTGGCTGATAGGGCACACCCAGGTAAAAGTCTACCATTTTATTGCACGAAGTTAAGGTGAGGAGAAAAAGCAGAGATAATATGCAGAATCTGGATCTCATAGGACATTAAAACTTTAAAGTATAACTAAAACCTACTTGTGGATAATAGTTTGAGCCAAATGGCAAATACTTGTTCTCAAATCTTGGAATACCACTGGTTGGAATATACATATCAATATTCCGGTATAAAAAGAGAATATTGCGAATAGAAATGCTGACAAATGATTCATCGGCACGAAGAAAGTTTGCCAAATCTTTACCGAAGCCACTTGTTAACCTTCTTTTTATACCTAAATCGAGAGAGATTATGGGGGGCATGCGGGCATTATTCTTTTTGTCGGTTGTCCACATGGGGAAGTACGATGTTTCATTCGATGCCGGATTATAATAGAAATAGCTTTCCATGGTGGTTTCGATACTTCTTTTTGAGCCAGACAAAAATACAAAGGAGCCATTGAGAGCAAAATCTGTTGTTAGTTGAACGCTGCCCACAGCTTTAATTGCATGGGGTCTGTTATATTCAAACACATATTCTTCTCCGTTGTTTATTAACGAATTATTATATTGCCTTTTGGCTGCTGAATAGGTATAGGAAGCCCACCCCGAGATATTCCTGTATTTTCCCTCAATTGTCAGTTCCAGTCCATAGGCATAACCGGTTCCTTCTTTAAGCTTATTTGAGAATCCAACCAGGTTATTCATATCAAAGGCATACACATTAGGCATATCTTTATAGTACGAGTCAAGACTTAACAACAGCGTATTTGTAATTCTCTTCTCAAAACCAATAATGTAATGGGTAGCTTTTGTAGGTTCAAGGTTTTTTAGCGGATAATAGTAATCAACTATCTGGTTCATTTCAAGTTCAGCAGTATTCATGCTGATAATGTACTGCAGGTAATTTCCGTATGCTGCTTTAAATTTTATTTTTCCGGGAAGATTTATATTTAGATTGATTCGGGGTTCATATTGCCAGCCCGTTTGTTGGTAGTTTGTTATTCTAAGTCCGGGACGGATACTGAAATACCGGCTAGTAAATTTATCTTCGGCATAGGCGGCAATTAAATCAGGATACTGATGAAAATCTCCATTGTTTACTTCATTCAGGTTGATGCGATTTACAAATTCGTAGTAATTATACTCAACACCCAGCTGAAGACTATTGAAGTTGCTAATCTTAAGGTTAACACTTGACTTAATTCCGGCATCTGCAATTTTACTTTGGAGACTGTTACTCGAAGACCAGTTCATTCTAATGGTATCCTTATTTTCTTCGGAAAATTCGAGCTTAAAATCCAGACTTGAAGAACTGCTTGAATTATGAAATGAATAATATGCCTGTGTTCTGATATACAAGCGTGGAGATACAACCAGTTTATGAATAATAGTAGATGCCCTGTTTACCCAGTTTATTCTTTGTTTTAAAATAAAGTTGTCGTAAAAATCTATTTCATCGAAAGTATTGCCAATATACTTAAAGAAGGTATTAAAATTATACCCCATATAATCTTTTGATTCGAAATATTTGAAAGTTAATCGGTTGCGGTCGTTTATTCTGTTGGTGTACGAAAGATTGATATCGTAGAAATAATTTTCATTGCTAAACATAAAGTTGTAGGGTATATCGTATAGATATCTTCCGGCAATAGTCATGGAGGCGTTTTTTCCTGCCGGAAATTCAAGAAATGCCTTACTGAAATAGGAACTTGGCTCTATTTCTCCATGCAATTCATTTACATTTCCGTCTTTTGTGCTAATGTACATGAAGGATGAGTTTCTGCCACCGAATTCTGCGCCATATCCACCCACCAGCAAGTCGACATTCTTAATGGTTTGTGTATTGAAAATTCCTGAATTAATGCTTGCGTGGTATGGATTGTAAATCATAACTCCATCGAGTAAAACACCATTTTCGCCGGGGTCACCTCCGCGTACCGAGTATAAAGGAGAATAGGGCTCTGTTCGTTCAATTCCGGGAAGGTATTTGATGGCGGCAAAAACATCTTTCCCTGCTGTTGGAATTGATTGGATCATTTGCGGAGTTAGCGAGATATGGCTTGTTTCAATGCTGGGATCGCCAACCATATCGGGTTTAACCGACACAATGGTTACCTGGTCGAGGCTAAAGGGTGCTTGTTCCAGTTTAGTTTCGGGAAGTACATACCCTTTTTTTTCGATATTTATATCTATTTGTTTTGTTGTATAACCAATGTGAGATATGGAAAGAGTGTAATTACCGCTTTTAAGGCCGGTAATGATAAAATAACCATATTTATCGGCTACCACAGCTTTATTTTCTTTTTCGATTTGAACAGTAGCACCAATAAGGGTTTCTCTGGAGTCTTTATCGGTAATGTACCCAGAAACTGAGTAATTTTGTGCTATTAGAATGCCCGGGACGAGTATTAAAATTTGTAAGGCCGATATTTTTAAAATCTTTCCCATTTATTTAAAATTTATATCCACAACTTAAACTTAGTCCAAGTTGAAATCCTAGTGGATATTCCACCATATAATACATGTTCTCAAATACTCCAAACTTAAATATTAAGCCATTTCTGTTAAGAGGTTCATAAACGATGTTCTGATACGATGAAAGAGACAATTGTAATAATTGATATAGTTTTATCTCATCAGGATTCCTCCATTTCACAAAACCTATTAAAAAGTTTGAATTGATATCAAAATTCCAGTTTTCATTAAATCTTTTATAATAGTGTTCGGCTTTTCTGCCCATTGCAAATAGTTCAAAATCACTTGCGCTCTGATACCTGACCATTTTACTTAAAAACCAGTGTGTTGAATTTGTCTCGGGTCTGGAGAAATATATTTCTCCGTCAAGTTGCCAGAAGTCGATACTTATTACTCCGCTTGTGATAATGTTAAAATATTTTGGCCGTTTAAATTCTTGCGTTAACAGATTTTCAGGTTTATCATTTCCTGTCTGAGCAAAGGTGGATACCTGAAGCATATCAAGCTTAAACTGTTGGTGCCATAGGGGTAATAATTCTTCGTAAACTGCAGTTTGAGAAGCTTTTTTATTTCTCGGCTGGTGTTCGAAATTGTAGGCAAGAGTACCAAGAAACTGTGAACTGTCGGTTGAGCATTTATATACGGGAAAATTGGCAATCAGAATGTGTTGCTTAAGCAGAAAACCATCGTAATGTTCAATATGAAACTGGTCGATTTCCAGGTTTAGTTCGTTTTTGCAACTTGTACCCGACTTGGTTAGTAAGCTCTTATTTAGAGGTTTGTTAAGACAAATTGCCTGTTCAACAGGGATAAGTATATATTTCTTCTTCTGGGAGTAGCCCAAAGCCTTCTCGTTGATTTTTCTGTTGTCTGTAATATTCTTAAAACAGAAATTTACAGGGATAAGGGAATCCGGTGTAAAATCAATAAATATTGTATCGGTTGTGATATTCTGGGAATATAGCCTTATCGAAAAAATCAGGGTGAGTAATAATGTTAATTGATATTTAAAAGGCATATAGGGTTTTGATTTGGATGAAATTTGAAGCAAGATAGTACATCTGCTTAAAACAACATGACTTGAAATTTAATAAAATTTAAAATTCATATCGAAAGGAGCTTAGGGCTTTTTAGAAAGTAAGCTGATACGATTATGTATCTCGATACAATACCTGACATTATGATACATCGATTTCCAGAAGTGAATTTTTGGAATTTCACTTACCGGTTGTCCTTCACGGGAAACAGAGGTAAACCATTCACCATTACTGCAATAAAATGTGTTTTCGATATATTCAATTAGTCTTAAGGCATAGCTCAGGAAGTTTTTATCATTTGATATTTCGTACGCATTTAAACAGGCAATTGCTGTTTCGGCCTGGGGCCACCAGTCTTTTGTTGTGAAAGCAGCCTGATTATCTGAAATTACATTAAATACCCCTCCATATTGTTTATCAAAGGCTACATCAAGTACCTTTTGAGTCATTCTGACGGCTAATTCGCCAATTGCTTTTTTTTGCTCTTTGTATTTTATTACAGCTATTGAATGGTATAAAATCCACGAGATTTCCGCATTATGTCCGGCCCAGTTTTCGTTTTTCAGTTTATCCCAACCGGGACTTAAGCGGTGGTAACATTCCAGGTTTGATTTGTCGATAAACCTTTCAACAATAATATCTACAAGTTCATTAATCTGAATTATGAGGGTTTCATTTCCGGTAAATTCATACTTTTTAACAAGAGCCTCTAAAACATGTATATGTGTTGCAAGCGCTTTGGTAAAGTTTTTCTCCTGCTTCCAGTCCCTGTCGTATCCATCCAGAAATCCACCATTATTATTGTCGTGTAATGTAAGGTTAATAAATTGCGACAATTTTTTAAGTTCTGCTTCAACTACAGGATTTTTTGTTAGGTGAGCGTATTCAGCAAGGCCATATAAAACCGTAGCCTGCCCCATATTTACATTGTCGCTGTCGTGTATAACCTCTCCATGCATGTTTTTTGACCAATAAAAACCACCGGCCGGGTTTTTAAACTGTTCGTAAAGCGTTTTAAAGGCCAGATCTGCAAGTATTTTATATTCGTTTGTGTTGAGAAATCTGCAGGCCGCACTTGCTCCATACATTACCCGGCCTAAAAACAAACAACCCATATCAGCCTTAGTATTCGGGCTGTTGTTTATATCAATTTCAGGATAAACAGAACTTTGAGTTTCAGATATAAGATGATTCATCCAGAAGTTCATAATTCTGGTGAGTTCGGTTTTAATTCTTTCCAGGTAATAATCCATAAATATCTGAATTTGTACGTTTTATAAAAACAGATTAGGTAAGAAGTTACAAAATATTTAAATATGCTATATCTTCTTTTCTAAGAAATCAAAGGCTTTAATTATGTGTATAAAAATAAAACAGATAACTATAGTTTGGAATTTTTAATATCAACAAATGGCAAAAAACAAGGTTAACCTATACAGGGAAAGCTGCATTAAGTATCAGAAAACACTTTATTTGTCGGGGTTTACAGGTGACTACGCAGGCAGAATTGCGTATAAATTTTTAAGTCTTGTCGGTATGTCGCCTGTGGTTTTTATTTGTTCATACATGACTTTCATATCTTTATCAAACATAAGGCCGAACCCCTAACAATTTACTGTCAAACCAAGTAAAAATTGATATAAGTTTTTATTTTGATAGTAATTAAATGAGTGCGATATGAACGGGTTAGCAAAAACAACAATAAAAGAGTTCCTCGAATTTGTTCAGGAAAAAGCAAAATACAATGTGTCGATTATTAAAAAGAATAATGATGCATTGCAGAACTATACAAACAGTAATTCTGACAACCACGAAAAGTTAAAACAAATTATGGATGAGGTCAGAAGTAAAAATAAGCAACTGAGTGAAGAAAATATTATCCTGCTTGAACTTCATTCCAAGATTTTAAAAATCAACGATCAATATGGATGGATTTCGAGTGATGATTTGAATACTCCTGCTGATGCAAAGCCCGAGCCTAAAGAAGAAGTAAGCATTGAACTTTGTGTAAAAAAGGCAAAAGAAGGAAAGCTTGAGTTAAAGGAGGGCAATCCGTGTTTATGTAAAAAGGAAATTATTGATGCGGTTTATAAAGAGCTGCTGACTCTCGAACGCTATGAGGAATGTCAATTAATTAAAGAATTGCAATCGAGAAATGAGCACCGTAATGCTCAGGGTTCCGATACCGAAAAAATCTTATTCAAACTTTTTGGAATGTCTTCTAAATTATTCGGCAAGAAGTAATTCCTTTACTTTTTATACCAAATAGAAGTTAGAATACATTTCTCTATACCAGGTACTTCAAAATAAATAGGCGTAAATACCCATTTTGACTTATGCTTATAAAGAATTGGCGAATTATTTGATTATGAGGGGGCTCATTTGTACATTTGTTACGAGTGTCATTTTATCGTTTCAACTTTCAAAATGGAATAGCCATGGATATCTACAAAAAGATGACCGTTTGGGAACTTCTGAATTACCTGAAGTCGAAGGTTAAAAAAAATGTGGACGCCATAAATTCAGAGATAAATGAGTTAAATGGTATGCGTTCGAAGAAAACAACTGCTAATTCAAACCAAACCAGCATTAACCGGATAAATTCAGATATTTCAAAATTGACGTCAGAAAATAATCAATTGCTGAGTTTATTTAACAACCTTCTAACAGCTCATAATCAGTATTTCGTTGGTGGATTTACGTTTAAAGAATCTGAAAACTCAAATAATAGTGAAAATCATTTGCAAAGCATAAATAATTCTGAAGAGTGTATTTCAGATTGGATTGAACAGACTATTTCTGGTAGTCTGCCTATCGATGAAAACAATCCATTGCTAATTAATAAAGAATATATCGATTTTTTATTCGAACGTTGCAAGCAGGATGAGTTATACGAAAAATGCGATAAAATTATAAAGCTTAAGAAAGATTATTATGACTTGAAATAATGAAGAATTATGAGATTCAGTATTTACAATTTCCCTCCAAAAGACTAAGGTTTTTAAGCTAAACCTCAACCGTATTTAAAGCACAGTTAAATGTTAAAATTTTGCTAAAAAAAATCAAACCATCGCAAGTTTTGTTATACAGTTGTGTCAAAAGAACTGTTGAGGTTGTCCAAAATGTCCTCAAAGGTGTTATTCCATTCCGATAGTAATCGGAATTATTATGGAATCTTTTGTTACTAAACAGTCATTTAACAGATCTTGTTATAAGTTCTGAATGACAGTTAATAGCATTTTGGACAAGCTTTTTTTATGTAAAAAATAATAATTAATAGTAAGATGAGATTTGTAAATTTTTTGTTGTTGTTTCTGATATTTCCGGTTGTTGTGCAGGCCCAGGCGCCAATTCCAACAACAGAAAAATTTTCTATAAAAGGTAAAGTTTCAGAAAGCGAAACCGGACAGATTATGGAGTATGTTAATGTTGTTGTATACAGTGCCAGAGATTCATCTATGGTAACAGGTACTATATCACAATCCGACGGTTCATTTGAAATTATCATGAAGTCTCCAGGGAAGTATTATATAACTGTTGATTTTATCGGGTACGAAAAACAAATAATTGATAATGTACTATTAAGGCCCGGAAGTGAGACCTACGATGCCGGTGAGATAAAATTGAACCCAGCGCGGGTTGGAATTAAAGAGGTTGAAGTTGTTGCGGAAAAACCTTTTATTAGTTATCAGTTGGATAAAAAAGTTGTTGATGTAAGCGGAAATCCCGCTGCGCAGGGAGGTACGGCTGTCGAAGCACTGGAAAATGTTCCATCTATTCAAACCGATATGGAAGGAAATGTAACCCTGCGCGGAAGTTCCAATTTTACCGTTTTAATTGATGGCCGGCCTAGCCTGATAACCGGTACAGATGCACTTAACCAGGTTCCGGCCAGCGCAATAGATAAAATTGAAATTATTACAAACCCATCGGTAAAATATGATCCCGATGGTACTACAGGTATAATAAATATTATATCGAAAAAAGGCAAATTAAAAGGTCATTCACTCGTTACTAATTTAAGTGCCGGTACAAGTCCTATGTATTCTGCTGCTGTGAACTATTCTTACCGTAAAAATAAGATGACGGTTACAGGAGGTATAAATTACAGAAATTACCAGGGTGAAATGCACAGAACCTCTGACCAGCTTATGAATGAAGATGTACAGACCGGAACAGGTTTAGATACCCTTATTCGCAGGTTGAATAATGCAACAGGTAACATGAAACACGGTGGTTCGTCATTTAAACTGGGTTTTGATTATGAACTTTTCAAAGGCAATGTGCTGACAGTTGGAACAAGTTATAATACATTTGCTTTTGGACGAGGTTCAAATTCTGAAATTTCGAGTTATTACGATAATTCCCAAATTAACAATATAAGTTTTAGTAGTTCTGATCATACCCATAATGGGCTTCAGTTTAATATTGGAGACAGGCATGTTTTTAATGACAATCAAAAACATTACCTGACAATTGATGCCACATATCAGCCTTCAAGCGGAACGAGTAACGATGTGATTGAAACAGGCAGAACTATCTTGGATTGGGAATTTGATCCGGCCGACACAAATTATTCAAATGAAAAATCTGATGTTACTGAATCCCTGAGCGAATTTCGCCTCGAAGTTGATTATCAGCGGCCAATAACGGATAAAATTATTTTTGAAACCGGCTACACACTTCGAAATGATAATGATAATCAGAAGTATAATCAGTTTTCTCACTTTACCAACAGCGATGACTGGATGCAGGATTATGCCGATGAATCTTCTTTTTCTAGAACAATAAATGCCGGTTGGGCATTGGTAAAGGGTGAAGTAAAAAGCTTTAACCTAAGCGCTGGTTTAAGAGTTGAACATACCGACAGGCAGTTGAATACTGTCAAGGACGACTACGATTTTAATTACAATAAATGGGGATATTATCCATCCTTTGCCATTTCAAAGAATTTAGGCAAGGAAAATACACTTCAAGCCACATACAGTAAAAGAATTAACCGTCCGCGCGATTGGCATTTAAATCCATTTCCAAGATTATCAGACGGTTACACTCAGTTTTTACCAAATCCCGAATTAGAACCGGAATATGCTTCGGCTTATGAAATGAACTATCAGAAAAGTTGGGGGCCATCTTTTGTTTCTGTCGAAACCTTTTACAACAACACAGAAAACAAAATGGAACGTATCAAGCAATTCAGAGGCGATACCATTGTACATACTATGACAAACCTTGGAAGCGATAAACGATATGGCGGCGAATTGGGGGGACAAATAAAAGTAAACAAATGGCTTTCGTTTAATCCAACTATTACGGCTTATTATTATGTGCTTGATGGAAAATACCAATATCTGAATTTAGATTCAGTTGCAAACTTTAATGCTCTTACCGGAGAAAATGAATTCAAAACCGAATACAATTATGAATACAAAGACACACTGGTAAAGAGTTCAACTTTCGATGCACGGTTGTTTACCAATATCATGTTGTCATCAAAATCGCGTATTCAGTTAATGGCTTATTACCGGGGGGCAGAGAATGAAATTGATGATCAGGACGAAGCTATGTACTGGTTATCGACAGCTGTTCGGCAGGACTTTATGGATCGTAAGCTTACTGTTACATTGCGGGTTGATGATATGTTTGGAACCAGGAAACAAAAAGAAACTTCCATTACAAGCGATTATACAGTTTATAGTGAACGGTATCGCAAGAGTCCTCAGTTTGTTTTATCGGTTAACTTTAAATTGAACCAAAACAACGATAGAAAGAGAAACGGACAAAGCGATCATGGAGGTATGGATGAAGGAGGCGGAGGTGAAGAAATGGATATGGGATTTTAGTATTAAATTGTCATTCCCGCGAAGGCGGGAACGGCGAAGCCTTCACCGTAGGTAATCTCTCACATACGCATAACAATAATACTGACCTGGAGTTCGGAGATCTCCGTGTATCACTGCGTTCGCCCGAAGATGACGGTGTGCGTTGGTTTGAAGATCCCGTTCCGAAAGCTTGCGAAACTCGTTCCTCGCACGAGGATGACGTTCATTTACTGTGGAGATCGCCTGAAGTCGCAGCGCTTCTCCTAAAAGTATGGAATAAAATAACAAAAGCCGGCACCACAAAATGTGATAACCGGCTTTTTTACAAAACTATCTAAACCTGAATAATTAACTTTTCTTATCCTCTTTTTTTGAGTCTTTTGTTTCTTCCTTACTTTCTTTTTCTTTCTTCATTTCCATAAACTTATCAACAATATCCGGCACCTTTTCAATTATTGCTGAAAGTCCGTTTTTATTGTTGGCCGGAATAAAGGAGATTTCTTTGCCGTTTGAAATTAAGAAACCGATGGGAGCCATGCCTATGCCAGCACCTGCTGCGCCACCAGTGCCATTGGCTTTCGATTTTGGATCGGTACCTGTGCCGTTGCCAGTTCCGAAACCAAGACCAACTTTCATAACTGGTTTGCAGGTGTAGTCGCCCATTGTAAATTCATCACCTACAACAGTTTCGGTTTTTACTAAATCTTTAATGTTTTGAGATACTTTGTCGAAAATGTTTTCAAAATTTGTTTCCATGATTTCTAAATTTATTTATTAAACAATATGTGTTTTATACTTACCCAAAGGATATTAAAAATTCGTGTTACAGCCTTGAATTCAAGATTATTTCTGTTTTCAAAGTTTATGTTTACATTGATATTTTTACCGTTTATAGTCTGTGTAACCGGAATTAATTGTGCATTCAAAGGAAAATCTCCGGTATCTATGTCAGCATGAAGTTTCTTTATATTTATGTTTCTCATAATTTTTTTCATTAGTCTGAAAGGGTTTTTAATAGCTTGTTTCTTGGTTTTATTTATTGGCTTCTCATCAATTGCTTTTTTTTTATGATTACCTGGTTCAATTTTAAATGTGAAAAAGAAAACCCTGAATTTTAACCTGGGAACAAGACTCCCGGCAAATATTAAGTCAGCCCTGAAATACCCCGGCAGAGACAAAAAGTATTCTTTTTTATTTGTGTTAATAACCAGCCTCATAGGGATAAAAAGAATTCCGGCTATGAAAAGCAGGAGAATGATTAATATTATTGACAGTGTTACCATAATTGGCTGAATTTTGAATCAAATGTATACTGTCAACCAAGAACAGAAAAGCTTAAATAGACAAAGCAAGAAAGCAGTAAGGTGAGTTCCGATAAATTCCCGGTGATTAGAATAAGCTTATTTCGGGGTCATGTTCGCCGATTATGTTAATTAGTGCAAAATGACCATTTCTGAACGGTCCGGGATTAATAACAGGGCATTCGCCGATAAAATCAATTCCTTTACCTTCGTGAATATGTCCGGTTAAACAAGCCACAGGCTGAATTTTTTCAATGAATTTTCTGATTGATTTACTTCCTGCGTGAAGTCCGGGAAGTATTTTGTCGTTTTTGGTTTTATAGGGCGGCTGGTGAGATACAAGAATAATAGGTTTTTGTTTATCAATATTTTTGATTAGTGTATCAAGTTGATATTGATAAAAATCTTCGGAATATTCGTTTGGAGTGCTGCCAGGGCAGGGGAGAGAACCTCCAAGTCCAATGATTTGGATGTTGTTAACTAATGTTATTTCATTTTCAATTAAAATTCCTTTTTCTCTTAGAAATTCTATTGATTCGGGGTAATCGCAATTTCCGGAGACTGCAAAAATTTTGGGTTGAAGGGTTTCAAGTGCTTCAATGACAGTCTTTGTTTCCTCAAATCTACCAAAATGAGTATTGTCACCAGATAATAGTATCAGGTCGAAAGGTTTTTCTTTCCCTATTTTATCGAGGTGTTTTAAGCTGCCGTGTATATCGGTTAGGTGGAGGATTTTCATGTTTATATTAACTATATGTTCATTTTAACATCATGTCTGCGCACTTTATAACCGTCATACCTGCACAGGCAGGTATCCGTTCATCGTAAAGCAAGAAACCGATTCCTGCCTCCGCAGGGATGACGTAAAAAACAACTTACCGTCATGACTGTGCTCTTTATAACCGTCTTACCTGCATAGGGAGGTATCCGATCAAAGTATGCTCAATAACCGATTCCTGCCTTCGCAGGAATGACGAAAAGAAGAACACAATCGTCATGCCTGTGAAGACAGGCATCCGATCATAGGATTCAGTCGATTCCTACCTATGCAGGAATGCCGTATAAGAGAGAAATTATCACCTATAATCCTCAATCTTATCATTCAGCCTTCTCATATCCGGATTCATTTCCTTTATTAATCTTTCTTTCCAGGTTCTTTTCCACTTTTTCATTTGTTTCTCTCTGATTATCGCTTCTTCGATTGAGGTAAATCCTTCGAAATATATTAAATCAACGCATCCATATCTTTTTGTGAAATATCCACCTTTACCATTTTCATGTTCTGATATCCGGTTTACCAGGTTGCTTGTGACACCAATATACAATACGTTTCGTTTTTTGTTTGATACTATGTACACATACCCGCCTCTTTCCATATTGCAATTTAGAGAATACAGATACAAATTTCAAACAAATATTCCAGTTGTTTATTATCGTCATACCCGCGTTTAAATAATACCATCATGCCTGCGCAGGCAGGAACCCCGAAGGGCTCAACGGAGTTAATCCGCTCAAATTATACCAAACAACCGATCCCTGTCTTCACAGGGATGACGTAAACAAGAATAACCCATCATGCCAGCGTTTAAATAATACCGTCATACCTGCGCAGGCAGGTATCCGATCAAATAATACCAAATAACCGATCCCTGTCTTCACAGGGATGACGGAAAGAATGAAAAGGGATGACGTCAATAATGAACTATTTCACCTCAATGCAATCAATATCTAAATGATACTTAATGAAATTTGGTTTTTGAATATTAATATAAAATTGCTCGAGGTAATCTATCAGTTCTTTTTTACTATGTTCCTCTAAATATTCAAAATCATTAATAAGTGAGTAGATCTCTTTTTTCTTAAGTAATAAGTGTTGAGCAGCGATATTGTATTCAATAAGTTTTCTGCAGGGTCCGGTATAGAGTCTTTGACGTACATTTTCCAGACCCGAACCTTCCTTTGGAACGGCATACGATGTATTAACGAATCCTGTAAAATCAAAATCGTATGGTACCGGAATCAATTTATGAGATTCGGTTGTGTTCGTTTTAAGAAGCTTGATATTATGTCTTCCGGTAACTGACCAATCGGTATTTCCCATCATATAAGCCCACATTGAAACCAAGTCGGTTTGTCGTTCGTCTGTTGCAAAAAAACCCACAGCATCGAGTTTAATTTCCATTGCATTCAATCTTCCGGCCATATCTTCGGTTGGTTCAATAAAATATCCGTAACGAGTAATTGTTTTGTTTTTTCTTCCGGTATCAATGTATGTTATATTGAGCAACCTGACCCTGTAACTATAAGGCGATATTATATTGAAGATTTTATAAGCCAGATATTCTCTGAGAATATAATCGTCATAAGTTGAGGATGGATTACAATGGGTAACAAGTTTTACTTTTTTAATGCTCTTATTAGTTGAATCGGTTTTTTTAATTTTCTGAACCTGAATCCATAGCGGAGGAAAACTACACATATTAAGGCGGTAGATTCCACGGGCTTTAATCTTAATATCCTTTTTAATTACATTTTCCTCTCCCGAATCCATAATTAGTTCAGCAGGGACATAATCGCCGGAAAGTTTTTCCTTCTGAAATTCCTTAATGTTAAATTTAAGCGTGATATTAAGTATTGTGTCGGATTGGAATAGAGTTGAGTAGTTAGGAAAAGGATTATTGAGATTCAGGTGAAGGGTGTCGGCTTGTGAAAAACAACAAATACTATTATAACAAATTAATAATAGAATTAAGCATTTTAGTTTGATACCCATAAATTGTAGTGTAAGTCCTTCAACTAAGATAGCTATTTTCAGGAATCAAATTATGCTTTTTAATAATGACTTTCCAAAATGGCCTTTGGAACGATCTTAATGAACATACTGCCAAATAATTCTTTTACAATTCTTAGTTTAGATCTGATTCTCCCTTTATGGGATTGTTCATTCAATGCAATAACACCCATATCGAAGTTCTTATCAGCTTTTTTATAGGATAGAAAAGTTCTGCGCGAGTGATAATCAGCAGTAACAATGTTTGCAGAAGTGTAGCCTTGATTTTTTATCCGGGTTATTGCCTCATAAGCTGAGTTATAGGTTTTTGAGATTCCTTTTCTTGAGGTTGGTAATATTTCAATATTTGTAATCTGGCTACGAACTAAATAGTTTTTAATAAGTTCTGAATTAGTTTCGTAATCAGTATTCTGATAAGAGTGCCAATAGCTTACAAAGTTTTTATCGCTTAAAAGCTCAATTCTGTTTTCATTAACAAAGCAGTTTTTCAGAACCAGGTTTCTGTCGGAATATTTATCTCTTGCATCATTTGTGAATTTTATCACCAACGAGTCAGATGAAGACCAGTTTGAATTAAATACCACCTCTGTATTTCGTTTGATAGTCTGAGCAGTAACCAGACTGTCGTTTTTATAAATTTCAGTAAAAGTAAAAGCGTGTTTAGATTTCGATCCGCCCAAATGCAAAACAAAATTATTTTTTGTTGTGAAATTTATGTTTTCAAAGTTCTTTATTATGATATCGCCATTCATAAACAGGAAAATATTCTTTTCTAAGCTTGTTCTTCCAACTATAAGAATTGCTTTATAATTATGCTGTTTGATGATATTTAAAATAGCGTTGTTGTTGTATTGATTCAGCCAACCTTCAATAATTAAAACATCGGCCTTATTTAGTTTTTGTTCAATAGAAAATAGCTTAATGATATTATTATTGTCTATAATATTTATTAAAAGAACAAGTAAAGCAAGGCTGAAAAGCACCTTTTTGTATGATTTAAGCATATTTAATTTTCCATATAGATTTTTGCTTATGTAAAACTATGCATTAATAAATTTTACTTCTATATTGTTCATCCTAAAAAAAGAGAAATTCAACAAAAAATGATGGTTTTGGTTCTATCTTTTAAGATCTCTAAAATTATTGTAATAAATATTTAAATGGCAGTAATATAGGTACTTAAGATTTATATTGAAATATTTGCTAATTTAAAAGAAGATCTGAGTATAAATACCCAATTCCTTTCGTCCTGTTTTTTTATCTACTCGTCATAAAATACCGACAGGTAATAAAGTTTACATTGCCCTCTCTGTATTATTCCCGTACATTTGATTCAGAATATTAAAAACAATATTTCGACCTTATGAAGAACTACATTACATATTTAGATGAGTTAGGAGAAAAAAGGTATTTGAGAGACAGACAGAATTCTCCAAAAGTATATTCAAAAGGTATTATTGAGCCTAATGATTTACAAAAAGCGGTATTAGGCGAGTCTGATCAGGAAGTATTTGATTGGATTAATTCTCATTTGAACTTACAAAAGTACAGCAAAAGTATTTTATTAAGTACAGAATCAAAATCGTATGTTGAATCTGTTGACTTTGATAATCTTCGTGCTATTGTAAACTTTAAGCAGGTTAATAAGATACATAATCTAAATAATTACTATAAAGCAGTAAACAGGTTATTACCCGATGCCGGTATTTATATAGGAAAAGTAGAAACAAACGTTTTACGTAAAGCGAGATTTCATAAATCTTATGGAAAGAGTTTAGGACGTTTTCTTTACTTTCTTGATTTTGTATTTAACAGAGTAGCGCCAAAGGTTAGTCCATTCGATAAAATATATAATTTCGTAACCGGACAAAGGTACCATCTATATTCCAGGGCTGAAGTCTTAGGTCGCTTGGTTTATTGTGGTTTTGAAATTATTGAATTTAAGGAAGTTGGCGGCATGATGTATTATGTTGGTATGAAAACATCCTTGCCATCAGATTACGCAAAACCATCTTTTCATCCTTTGTTTAAAATGCAACGTATAGGTAAGGGCGGAAAAATGATTGGTGTTTACAAAATGCGAACAATGCATCCATACTCAGAATATCTGCAGGATTTTGTAATTAGGTTAAACGGGTACAACGAAGTTGGAAAGCCTGCTAATGATTTTCGTGTAACCTCCTGGGGTAAATGGATGAGAAAACTCTGGCTCGATGAAGCACCTCAAATTATAAATATTTTAAAAGGTGAAATGAAATTGGTTGGTGTGAGACCTTTGAGCAGAGTTCGATTTAATGAATTGCCTGAAGATGTTCAGAAAGCCAGGGTAAATCACAAACCAGGTTGTTTCCCTCCTTATGTTGCATTGTGTATGCCCGACGAGCATCAGAATATCGAAGCCGAGGTTATATATATGAAAGATAAGGAGCAGCATCCTTTTACTACTGATATTAAGTATTTGTATAAATCAGTTTACAATATTTTGGCAAATAAAATTAGAAGTGCATAAGGAAAAATTTATTTTATATTCTTTCCTAAAGTTCTAACGAAGGATTTTCCTAGATAATAATATATAAAAGGAGCAAAATCTGAATCAAAAGATTTTGCTCCTTTTAGTTTTTTAATCCAGCATAAAATTATTGTTAATCCTTAAGTAACCAAAGAATATCATTGTTCCGGATTTTGATGAACTCTGTTGTTTCTTTTCGGTTTTAAATGAAACCCTTCATTTGGTTTGAATACATCTTTTATCACCCTGTATCATATCAATCACTTTTTTACAATATGGTAAAATAGTATATCATCATAATATTTTTAATTTTTTTCTACTTAGGCCTAAGTGGAATTAGGCTTTTGCACATTTAATATCACATTAGGGTATCGCAGTAAAAGTCTTTGCAAAGATAAGTTATCCCAAAGTTTCGGGTTATTTCTTAAATAAAACAGTATACTGCTTTACAAAATATTGACTCTAAACAATCCTTGCATTCTAACAGGGTGAGCAGGGTAGTTAATTCATGAGTCTTAAGTTCACAATGACTGATTCAAGTATTATTATGATAATTCCCGGATAGTTCAGAATTCGGCAACCTTCTTTACGAAAAACAGTCGATCAACCGAATAGTTACCTTGCGCGGAGTTGATAGGGATTGATGCATACCACTGTCCTGACATACGGGTGCCAGATTAAACTTAAAAAAACAATAAGGAAGAACGCACAGGCGAATTTATTTCGTAATTCGTTGATTTTCATCTTCCATAAATGCCTCGGGACTCGATATACAGGTCAGTTCGAGCGGAGTCGAGAACTTGTTCTTCAGTTAGTTACATTTTTAATGTAGCTAACAGGTTAAGAAGTGGTTATCTATGAATTTGTACCGGAATATTTTAAATTATTAGTCTTTGCCGGGTGATAAAAGTTTCGTTTTTTTACTAAACAAACACGAGCTTGAACATCGAAGATTACAGCAATAGACTGAATTGAAAGAAGCAGAGAAGAAAACAATAAAACCTTACTAAATTAAAGGTTGATAAACCTTTGGGAAAAAAATTAGCAACAGGCTTAAAGAGCCAAAACAACTGTTGCTAAGCGGTTCGAAAATATTTTATCTGTTTCAGTTTTTTTTATTATCAATAAATAGCAGAAAAAAAGCCTATGGGATTTTTCCCATAGGCTTAATTTTTTATTATCTGCTGGTATTAATATTACTCAGCCAGCTCACTATATTCTTTGAAATATAAAGGAGTTTCATCGCTGACATCATTTAATCCTTCAGGATAAGTTCCAGGCTCTAAATCAGGTAATGATTTTATAAATGCTTTATGTTCATCAGATAAGCCACTGCCATTGGTGATTGACCAAACCGCTTCTTGTAAAACATTTGCTACTTCGCTGTATTCAAATTCTGAGGTGTTTTTTAAACCCGAACCAGTGGTAAAAAACTCAACATTAATTTTTTTCCATCCTATCAAGTTTAAAAATGCCCGCATTTCTTCAGAATCTGTAGTACCTAGCACATTGAAATTACTAAATGCGTCAGAGCCAAGTTTACCTTTATTTATACAATACATATAAAGCACGATGGTTTTCTCTTCATATGGTTCCAGACTGGTCCATGCCCATTGAAGAAGTATGGCGTTCTGGTATTCCTTATTATTAACTTCAAAAATTAAACCGGGAGGGAAAAACAAGGTTCTCCACCAATTTGTTGTATTTTTTAAAGTAACTGAAACTTTAATCCATTGTCCACCACTTCCATAAATAGATTTACCAGTTAAAGATGTTTCAGTAGATTTAAGAGCAACTTGGTTGGTCTCGGTATCCAAGGATTCATCAAATCCGGTTATTGTTCCAACAAATTCAATACCTTCAGTAAATTTGTAAGGAGTAGTTTCCAAGGCTCCTTCAGTATCGCCCATTCCGGGGATATTGCCTGGAGTTTCAACTTTTTCTATTCTTTCGCAAGAAAAAAGAAGTAAACTTAAACTTAGCAGGGTTATTACTTTTTTCATTTCTATGAAGTTTATATATTTTTCTAAAACTATTATAACCAAAAATACCACTTAATTTTTGTATCAGTATAATCATTAATCAACACTTACCGGCATTCTGTCAATTTATTCATTAGGTTTAAGTATATCACTGAAAATGAAATAGTTTTTTTCGTTTTGTGGGGCGTGAGCTAAAAGAAACTTTCGACTAATTCAATTGAGAGATGGATTGTCAAAGTAGAATGATTTATTTTTCAATCAACGATCGAAAATTGAATTTAGTGAAAAAGAGATAGGAGTAATTCTGTTGGCTAAAAATAAACACTACGATAAATGGATTAGAGTCGCCTAACTCCGATAAACCTTATTATGTAATACAACTTGGGAAACTTTTTTTTAAGACTAAAAAAGTAAAATACAGGCATAAAAAAAGTCCCCAACTAGAACGCCGGGGACTCATAAAAATCTATTTTCAGACTTGTTTTTCTTTCAGTATTAAAGCATGTGAAAGTTTTTAATTTTCCTGGCTACCAGAACAATTGTCACTCATAACTTTAAAGGTGTATATATAACCCGAATCATCACCTTCAACACTAACAAACTCTACGGTAAAGCCATTGGCCATATTAAAAATTGCACCTACTTGCACATCTTCAATGATTGAGTGCTCTTCATCCTTGTTTTTTGTAATGACTTCCAGATCTTCAACTTCACAAGAGGTGTTAAAAACAAAAATGCCTTCATCAACAGCTCCATCTTCACCCAGCTGGTCACCTGTGGCTTCAAATTTGATAGCTCCTTTCAGCTTTTTCGATTCACCTTTTCCAATTTTTAAATTCCAATTAGTCTCTACATTAAAGTTAAAACCATTAGTTATATAAGAACCACTTGAAGGCGCAGGAGTGCCATCACAACCAGTCAGAAATGCCACATAACTCAAAGCTCCAGTTCCTGAACAGGGCAGACACCAATCACAGTCAGGTAAAGAGGGGTTTTCATTATATATTCCATCAGGATAAAGACCTAATCCGTCAACTTTAGGAATTGTGTTTATAAAATCCATATAATCATCTACAGTGCCGGTTCCATTTGTAATAGCCCAAACTATTTCCTGAAGTTTGTCCTTAATTTGAATATACAGGTCAAGGTCATAATAAGCAACAAGGTGTTCGTAGTTAATCATTCTATACCTAAGGCGATCCAATAATTGTAACATTGTTTCTGATGTGGTAACACCCAGAAATTCGTAGGAAGCAGTTTCGTCGGAGCCTTCTTTTCCTAAATTTAAACAATATAAATTCAAGATAACTGTTTTTGATTGACCTGCATCTACACAAACAGCAACAGGAGCCAATAAGATTGCATTTTGATAGCCATCCTTGTTTACCTGAAATACTGTTCCCGCTCTGAACCATGCAGTGCGGCATTCATCAGAATTATTAGTAATAGTAACTTTTAATACTACCTGATCACCAGAGCCTTGTGTGAATTCCTCAAATTCATAAATTATTTCATCAGTTGCAGTTGACTTTAATATTGAAGATGTAGAATTATTGCTTATGCCGGTAAATGAACTAAAGGAAAGCCCCTCATTAAATTCATATTTTTCAGCCTGAAGTGTTCCCGGAGTATCTCCCATTCCGGGGATATTACCCGGCTTCTCAATTCTTTCGCAGGCAAAAAAGCCGAAACTCATAACGAGTATAAAGATTAAAGACAATTTTTTCATAACTTTTGTTTTTAATGGTATGTTGCAAATTTATGTCTAATAGTTATTTGAGTCAAGCCTATACAATCACACCTTATTACGTTATGTATCAGAAAAACAGATATTTAGATAAGGTTTTATTGTCTTTTAGTTTGACAAGGGAAATATTTTAATTGATAAAGACCAAATTATTCAGGACTAAAACTTCTGTAATTGTTACAATTTGTGTCGATTTATTGTCTTTCAGTTTATTAAAATATAGATATTTTGATAAATAATTGTAAACTCGAAGATTAATCAGATGAGCCATTTGTTAAAGATATATGATGAATGAGAACTACCTACAAATCTATTATGGTGATTTAGCAAAGTATAGTAATAGAGTTACTGAATATTATAATAATCTTTCAACCGAAGAATTTACAAGAGCTCAAAAGTTCAGATTCGATAGAGACAGGGATGTTTATATATTATCGCATGCCTTGTTAAACAGTAAGCTAAGTAATAGATTAAAAACAACTCGAAACAGATTGGATATCCGGTACTTCGATAATAGAAAGCCTTACATTAAAAATGAACAGCTCGATTTTAACCTTTCGCATTCGGGAGAATATTTTGCTTTTGTTATTTCGAATGATGAAGCCACAATTGTTGGGATTGATATTGAAGTCATTAAGAACAGTAAGATTGATTCCATTGTGAATCAATACTTTCATAAGGATGAAGCGAGCTATATATATCAAGGTAAGCAGGATGCTTTAATCCGTTTTCATGAAATCTGGACGCGAAAAGAAGCTTATCTAAAAATGCTGGGATTTGGCTTAACCGAGAACCTGTTTCAGATAAATGTAGACCCTGGTAAGAAAAACTTTCAAAACTATTTTAATCCTGAAGACAAAAGAAATATACATATTTACACTTGTTTAAAGGATAACTTTGTATTAAGTGTTGCTGTTTCGAGGCCATTAGAACTTATCTACACTAAACTTTAAGGTAGAATACATACTTGCGCAAAAATAGTAGTATGTTTCTTCTTTCCGTCATCTCTTCTCTCTATATCGTCATCCCTGTGAAGACAGGGATCGGTTATTTGGTATGATTCGAGCGGATTACCAGCATTGAACTGAACATTGTTGTGCGGTTTGGTGGATTACCAACCCAATAATAAGTATCATCTTGCTGATTATAAATCATAAATAGTTGATATGTTTTTTACACTGAGAGATTCTATTGCCAGGAATAGTATCCTTGACATTCCTCACGAGATTACTAGTATTCATCAAAAATTAATATTTGTTTATGATTTCGAAGCTTCTTTATACATATTTTTGCTTCGAAAATCCAAATGAGTATATCCATATGACTGAAAAAAACTCTATAGAATACATCAAATTGTTAATATTATGCGAGATATTATCTCAGCTACAGTTAAAATAATCCTGATTTTTACAAAGAAGGATTACTTTGAAGCAAAACTATTCTTCTATATAGTATTTTCCGGTCAATATATTAATTTGGATTTATAAGGGCTAAGCCCTTAATTATTAGGTGTATACAAACAGTCTTTTAAACAATGTATTCATGGGACTGACGGGGCGAAGCTGTGCAAAAACGGTAAGTTTTAATGAATTCTGGAATAATGCATCCATACAGATTTTTTAACAAATAGTATTTATATATTTGAATATTAACAATAGATATATCTAAGATGAAAAAGCTTATATACCTTATTTTATTGTCCTTGCTTTTTTCATGTGTACCACAACGGAGGTTGCAATACCTACAAACAGATAGGAATTCTCCTGAGGCATATAGCATAAAAGTTCCTATGGAAAAAAAAATTGCTCCGGGTGATTATTTGTCCATAAAAGTGGAAAGTACTGATGAGAAAAACTTTTTTACAGCAGCTGGATCTGGAACATTAAGTGTTAGCAGTACTGATGAACTTACACTAACAAAAAGTGCATTTCTGGTTGATACATTAGGAGAAGTTAATCTTCCCGTAATAGGAAAAATTAATGTAAGCGGGTTAACTCTTGAAGCATGTTCTGAAAAACTTCAAATGATTGTTAAATCATATCTAAGCAATCCTACTGTGGATGTCCGATATGCTTTTAAAACCTACACTATATTGGGAGAAGTTAATAGTCCCGGTAAATATAACTTTGCCAGCAAAAAATTTAACATATTCGAGGCCATAGGCGAAGCTGGAGATCTGACATTTTACGGTAAACGTAATAATGTATATGTCATTCGTGATTATAATGGTCAGACAAGAAAAATAAAGGTTGATTTAACAGACGATGATATTTTGTTATCTGATAATTATTATATTCGAGATAAAGATATCATTTTGGTAAATAGTAGAAACTATGTAAGGTGGGAGGTGATAACAACCCCCATAGGAACGATAGTTTCATCGATTTCACTTGTTGTTCTAATACTAAATCTAACAGAAACATATCAGTTTAAATAATAGTTTGTTAATATTCTGGTTTTAATTGTTTTAATGAATTTTTATCTAAATAAGATGGCATATAATAATGATTTATTCGATATATTCGATTTCAATAACTTATTCAAGTTAATGACAAAAAACTGGTATTGGTTTTTTGTCTCTGTTCTCACTACCATTACAGGGGCTGTTTTTTATATAAAAATCAGTCCAAATGTTTATCAGGTAAACACTTCTGTAATAAAAAATGAAAGCACTAGTGTGCAAAAAGCAAGTGAGCAACTTCTTGATGATAATATCAAATTTATATCAGAATCAAGAAGAGTAAGAAGAGGAGAGAATCCTCTTGAAAATGAAATAATGGTTTTAAAGTCTTCCGGTTATCTTGAAAAAGCGATACAAGGTCTTGATTTACAGGTAAGTTATTTTCAAAATGACCGCTTTATAAAAAAAGAACTTTATGAGACGGCTCCCTTCCTGGTAATTCTAAAGCCAGATTATCCACAGCCTGTTGAATGCGAATTCATAGTTAATATTCTAAATAATAATGAATTTGAGATTTCAGTGAACGAACGGGATAAAGTTTTAATATATAATCTTACTAAGCAGCAGGAAATAAAAGAATTACCCAGTTTAAATTTTAGGTATAAAGGTAGGTTTGACCAATCATTGCACACGGATAATATGGATTTTAAATTACTATTAAATAGTAACTTTAGCACAGAGAGTTTAAAAGGTATATCATATTCATTTACTATAAATACACAAAAAAGCATAATACTTTGGCTTCAATGGGATATTCAAGCTTATACTTTATCCGACAATATCCTTGGGTTTAGCATGGAAACAACAGTGCCACAAAAAGCAATTGATATTCTTAGTAATCTTACTTATTATTATTCCCATGATGAATATAATAAGAAACTGGAAATGGCAAATAAAGCCATTGATTATATCGACAATCAATTGTATTCTATTCAAAACTCATTAAAAACAGCTGAAGCAAAATTACAGCGATATCAAACAACAAGTGAATTAGTTGATATTACCCGGCAATCAGGACAAATATATGACGAGATATCCAGATTGGAGGGAGAGAAGGCTGTTCTTGAAATGAACTTAAGGTATTATAAGTATATTGATGATTACTTTAAGGAAAGAACTGATGGTGAGCTCCTTGCTCCATCGGCTATGGGAATCGAAGATGACCGATTAAACAGTCTTATTAATGAATTAATAAGTTTAAAAGCAGAGAAGTTAAACCTTATTGAAAACCAGCAGGATAAAAGTCCTTATTTGCGTCAAATAAACATCCGCATCGAGAATCTGCAAAAAATGGCAATTGAGAATATTTCCTATTACACAAAAACAAGCAATAGCACTCTGAAAGATATCAATGCCCGTATAGATAATTTTAACAAGCAAGCTAATGATTTACCTAAAACACAGCGTGAATTGTTAGGGTATGAACGGCAATATGATATAAACGATAAGCTTTATTCGTATTTAATGGAGAAAAAAGCGGAAGCTGAGATTGCCAAAGCATCTATTCAAAGTGAAGTAGAGGTTCTTGAACCTGCAAATACATATCCGTTCCCCGTTGCTCCAAAGAAAAAGGTGATTCTTTTTGCCGGATTTGTTCTAGGGATTTTAATTCCGTTTGGACTAATCGGTTTTATGGAGATGTTAAGAAAGACCTTTACTGATGAGGATGAAATAAAGAAACGTTTTGATCTACCGGTTATTGGAAGAGTTTATCGGAATACTAAAAAAGGGACTAAAGAAATTAGCCAAATTCTTGAACCTCACGTTTTAGAATCTTTTAATAAAGTGCGTAATAAAATTAACTATTTTATTTCGGAGTCTGGCCCGAGGGTGATTACGATATCATCAACAATTAGCCAGGAAGGAAAATCTTTTATATCCAAGAATCTTGCGGTGACTTTAGCTGCAGCCAATTTCAAAACGGTATTACTAGGTTTTGACTTACGAAAACCGAGGATATTTGATAGTTTAGGCATTACTGATCAGTCTGGTATTAGTGATTATTATAGCGGGACGGTAGGTTATGAAGATATTAAGCAACAAAGCGTATTGGAAAATTTAGATGTTATTATAGCTGGACAAAAACCACCAAATCCGGCAGCCCTGATTTCTTCACCTCTTACTGAAACACTTTTTGAGCAGTTGCGAGGAGATTATGATTACATTATTGTTGATACACCTCCAATAGGAATTGTAACGGACGGACTTCCTTTGTTAGAAATAGCTGATTTAAGTCTTTTTGTTATTCGAATAAAACGGAGTTTATTTCGGGAAACAGAAACAGTTATAAATGAACTTGAAGATGAAAAACGGAAGAATTTAGCTATTATTATTAATGATGTTCCAGCTGACAAAAAGGGGCGTTATGGCTATGGTTATTATGGAGATAAGTAAATAAAGCGTTGTTCTTCAACAGACCATTTTAAAAATTTGATAAACAATCTTTCCTTTGATGTTTGTGGTTATATTGTTTTTCGTTCCAATTCTTCATGACCTGGATAATGTCTTTTATTAAGAATAATGATTAATTTCTAATTTATATGCTAATTGCATTTAATGTTTAAGCAAAATTACATTTTATTTAGTTTAGCGATGCTATTAATTCCTCTATTTAGTAATAGAGGTGGAATACTGGGGCTTACTGCCGGAGGTATTATTATATTAATATACTTCATTTTGTTTAAAAAAGATATTGTATTGGCTTTTGCATTATGCGCAGTTATAGATTCAAATCCGGCAATGTTGTTGGAGTATTTCGCCTTCGGATTTCCAACAGCATTGCCTTTTGGAACAATTTTTTATTTTTTTTCCTTCTTGGTTATGTTTTCTCCGCAGGTCAAAGAAAGGAAAGTAGATTATAATTTAAAAAGGTTTCTACCTGTATTATATCTTTTTACATTATACCAATTTTTTATTAGCTTTTTATTAAAGGTTTCACCCGATAATATACTGGAAATCTTTCATTCAATATATAGAGGTTTTCCCACGTATCTGGGTGTCTATCTTGTTATTCCATCCTATGTTATTTTTAAAATTGATGGTAAAAAATTTATTAATGCAATTGTTTTATCTGTAATTTTCATTACTCTTATCATTCTAATTAATCTTTATACCCCTCTCGAAATATTTAAAGTAAGAGCATATTGGCGAAATGGAGCAACACGAATTATATTATTTCAAAGCTATTTATTTTATATATCAACATTTGTGGCAATTGGTTTTTTTGTCTTTTTCGGAGGCAAAAAGGCACACATTCATTACTACATGGCTGGAGTTATGACGATGATGCTTCCTTTTATTGCTATGTATCGTCTGGAACTTGTTACAGAGGTTCTGACCATTTTATTGGTTGTATTTCTTGTGTCAAAATACCTCAATAGAAACCTTACCGGATTTGTGAAATTAATTAAAGTTTTAGTATTAATGATTGCTGTGGTTTTTATTATGGCTCCTACTGTTTATAATGGAATGAAGGATCTTTATATTGCAACTTTTGAGGAATTATTTGGGATAGGTGGAGTAGAGGAAGGGACAACTCAAACCCGTACTGAACATGAATTGCCTTTACATCTTAGTATGATACGTGCGAATCCTATTTTAGGAAATGGATATGACTCCAGGTGGTGGGGAAATAACGAAACTGACATGGATTGGGGATTGTCTGATATTCCATTGACAGGAACACTTGCCATGTATGGCTGGTTGGGATGGCTAATTTATCATAGCAGGTTTTTGTTTTTTTTACCTCTATCAAAACACGTTTTAAAAGCTATTGGAAAAGACAGGGCGAAAATGGAACAAAATGGTTTTCTTTATATTGTAATTATAGCTTTAAGAGCATACTTTATAGCCATGATTACCTTCCGGTTTTTTTATATAGGTTATGAGTTAACATTTACAAAGGTATTTGCCGATTTTGGAACTATGCTAGGAATTTATTTTGCAGCCATATATATGGTGGAAAATCAGAATAACAGGCAGGATTCATCATCTGTCTTAGGAAGTTTTAAAGAAATTAAACAGGTGCATTCATGAAGAAAATCTCTGATTTTTTGACAAAATATAAAGGGCTTATCGATAATTTTAAAAATGCATTTTTATATTTTGGTGGCTCGTTTTTACAGCTTTGTATTGCTATTTTCACATCGCCTATTTTTGCCCGAAATTTAAGTGCTGAAGAATTTGGTATACTTGGGTATTTTACTTCCGCAAGACAGTTTGTATTTCCATTAACAACAATGACACTTACCTGGTATTATTTGTTTAAATATTTTAAGCAAGACTCTAATCAAAATAAAAAGCTGCTATCAAATATAATAGTCTTTCTTACCTATGTTAATATTCTGGTTCTTTTTATTTCAGCAGGAGCATTATACACTTATTTTAAAATAGTAAAAGTTGAGATACCGTTCTACCCCTTTGCATTTATTATGCTGATTACACTGTTTTTAGAAGTATATCAAATATTCCTTTTAATGGAATTAAAACTTAAAAAAGCAGCTTTTACATACTTTTTATATACTGGACTGTTGGCTGTACTCAGTATAGCTTTCGGCTTGTTATTTGTTGTTGTCTTTAAGTGGGGTGCTGCCGGCCGAATGTTTGGGTCACTGGTTGGATTAATAGTTACCAGTTTAATTTTTATTAAACAATTTAAATTTAACCTAAAAATTAAATTAGATTTTAAGTTAATTAAAGAGGCAATGTGGTGGGCATCACCAATGCTTCTTTCAGCCTATTTTTATTTGCCAATGGCAAATATTGACAGGTTGCTGTTAGGAGCACTTAAAGATACTTCTGAGCTTGGTTATTATTCAATTGGTGCCAATGTTGCCGGTTATATTGGAACAGCAGCGGCTGCTTTATTCAGTGCTTTTCAGCCTGATTTCTATAAATTTGTAGCGCAAAATAATAAGGGGAAGTTTTTTCTGTTTTCAGGGGCGTATGTCATAGTTTTAGTATTTATGACAATAATGTTTTTTATATTCTCAGAATTTATTGTTAATTATTTAACCAGTGGAAGATACACAAGGGCTTATATCTATGCTAATTATTATGTAGTTGCAATTCTTATTATGAATATAACAAGTATTTCAAATGCCATTCTTATCGCTCTTGGAAAATCCAGGTTTCAACTCTATATTAATATAATAGCCGGAAGTATTGGTTTTGTTCTTTATAAATATTTCATTCATCAATATGGTTTTATGGGTGGAACCTATGGACGAATTTCTATTGCATGTTTATATCTGGTAACACAGGTTTCTTTTATTTTATATTTAAAATTTAAGCCATTTAATCTGTTTAAAAAATAATCTTATGGAAATTGCACCAGTCGTATTAATCTGTTTCAATAGACCAAATGAAGTCCTGCAGGTTTTTAACAGGATTCGTAAAGCAAAAGTCCCTAAATTATACATAGTGATGGATGGACCCAGGGAAGGCAATGCAGAAGATATAGAACTCACTAAAAAGGTTAAGGAAATAGTGACAAATGTAGATTGGGAATGTGAAGTTAAAACAAATATATCTGAAAAAAATCTTGGTTGTGGACCAAGGCCACAGTCTGGCATCAGTTGGGTGTTTGAACAGGAAGACAGAGCAATTATACTTGAAGATGACTGTGTGCCATCCATGAAGTTTTTCGAGTATTGCTCTGAATTACTGGAAAAATATTACGACAATGAAAGAATTATGCATATTTCCGGCACCTTAATATATAAAGATTACAAATTTAAAAACTCCGATAGTTATCTTTTTAGCAGATATCAAAATAATGTTGGGTGGGCTACCTGGCGCAGGGCTTGGAAATACTATGATTTTAATCTAAGTAATTTGCCTTCTGTTTTGGAAAGAAAATATCTTGATCTAAGGTTTTCGAAGGATGAAGCTTTATACTGGAAAAATAAATTTATCAATGCCAGTAAAATGAATAGGAATATATGGGATTATCAATGGCAATATACTATTTTTATGAATGCCGGTGTTTGTATCTTTCCTCGAAAGAACCTGATTTCCAATATTGATCCTTGCGGAACTACCTCTCCAACCTATGATGAGATACATTATTTTCAGGATATTGATGATGAGTTTAATTTCATGAATCATCCTAATGCAGTTTGCATAAATGATGATTTTGATCAATATTTTTCCTGGAAAAGGATTTCAGAGGAAAAGCAATTAAAAAATAAAATAAAGAGAAAACTCAAGAAAATCTTTATCCCATGGAGCGTAAGGCAGAAAAAAGCCAAAATAAAACTCGATGAAAAGAAACAGATGTTTTACAATCACTATTTGAAGTAAAATAACAAATATATTAGAGTTATTGTGAGATCTTTTTGTCTAAGGATCAGAGTCAAATTACTGAATACAAACAGTCACTTTTCAGGAACTTAAATATTGCTACTTTCGACTAAGCTATGGTATTACTCTTGATAATAAAAGCTAACTAAGCCTTAATATAACAGTATTATGAATATTAATCAATTGGATTTAAGAGGAGTAGCTTATAATAAAATTCGAAATTTTAAGCTACTAATAAATCGAAGTTTCTGGACATTTTTTATTCGGATCAGACTTAAAGTATTTGGTGTGAAATTTCATAAACCGATCAAATTTTATGGGAATTCTTATTTCATCAGATTTCGGTTTAGTAAAATGAATATTGGTAAAAATTGCACCTTTATTTCAACGTCCTACATGAATATGGCTGGTATAAACAAAAAAAATACTATATCTACCATTCAAAAAGGTGCAGAATTAATAATTGGAGACAGATGCGGCATTAGTGGAGCTGTTATACTTGTTGCGGAAAAGATTACAATTGGAGAAAAAGTACTGGTAGGAGCTAATTGTTTTATTTCAGACTATGGTTTTCATGAACTGGATCCGGATAAAAGATGGAATAATCAAACAGCTTCAGATGTTTCAGCGCCTGTGGTTATTGAGGATAATGTATGGTTAGGAATGAATGTGACGGTACTTAAAGGTGTTACCATTGGAAAAAACTCAGTAATAGGAGCGAATAGTTTGGTTACAAAAGATATCCCGGCAAATGTTATAGCTGCCGGTAACCCTTGTAAAGTTATCAGAAATATAAAATAGTCTAATTAAAAATTACTATGTGGGAATACATAAAATCAGATTTGTTTAGATACAATGGTAAAAAAGGTTTCAAAGCATTTCTTAAAATGTACATAACAAATCCTCTGTTTCGTTTCCTGGTATGGTATCGAATAGCGAATCATTATTCAAATAAAAAAAACAGAATAATCTCCATTGTTATCGGAATAAGATACAATATAATTTCACGTAAAGTCAGGATTGAAATTCCAAAGCGAACTAAAATAGGTTATGGAATAAAAATATGGCATGGTCACGGGATAGTAATAAACGAGAATGCTATTATTGGAGACAATGTAATGTTAACCCACAACGTTACATTTGCTACAGAAAGGGGAGGATCTCCTATTATTGGGAATTGTGTGAGATTTGCTCCCGGTGCTGTTATTGTTGGCGGAGTGAAAATTGGTGATAACTCAGTAGTCGGAGCTAATACAATGGTGAATAAGGATATTCCTCCAAAATCGATATCAATGGGTGTACCCAATAAAATTCTTGATATAGAGTTTAGGGAAAACGTGGAAAGATACTTCTGGAGGCCTGAAGAAAATACTTAGACTATATAATGAAAAATTTTTACGAGAGTATTGATTTGTTGATTTTCTCTCTTACCCCATCCCTAAAGGGAGTAGAGAACCTTTAGTTCAGGAGCCAAAAGGCGAATAAAATCAATAACGCCCTTTATGGATCTATAGGGGATAAATTATTTGATTTTCGTATTGTTAAATAAAAGTTGGTTTAATAACACAAAAACAAATAAGGTTATATTAAATCTAAACCTAAAACGATATTTTAATGGCAATAAACCATCGTCAAATTAAGGAAGCCCTGTTAATCAGATATGTTGAAGAAAGTTTCTTGAATCTTTTTTCACGGGGAAAACTAAATGGCACGGTACATACATGTGTTGGAGAAGAATTATCAGCAGTTGCCTTTGCCGGACAATTAAAAAAACAGGACTTTGTTTTTTCTAATCACCGCTGTCATGGACATTATATTTCTTTTACTAAAGACTGCAAAGGTCTTATTGGCGAGCTAATGGGTAAAGGAAAAGGGATTTGCGGTGGTATCGGTAGCAGTCAGCATTTACAAAATGGGAATTTTTACTCAAATGGTATCCAGGGAGGAATAGTACCAATGGCAGCAGGACATGCTCTTGCAAATAAACTACGCGGCAATGGAAATATAGGAGTTGTATATATTGGAGACGGTACCTTAGGAGAAGGTGCTTTATATGAAACAATGAATATAATATCACTTTGGGAACTTCCTTTGCTTATAGTATGTGAAAATAATGGTTATGCACAATCAACGGAGCAAAAAGACAATTTAGCCGGGAATATCGTGGATAGAGCTAAAGCATTCGGTATTAAGACCTTTGATAGTGATGTTTGGGATGAGAATAAACTTTTGGAAAATGCAAGCGAATCGATTGAATATATTAGAAAAAATCAGAAACCGGCATTTCATTTAGTGAATTTATACCGGTTAAATGCGCATTCCAAAGGAGACGATGACAGAGATGTTAGTGAAGTAAATAAATATAGAGAAAGAGACTTTATAAATAAATTCTCAAAAAACGAGCCCCATTTGTATAATGAATACATGGAGCCGATCATTAAGAAAGTTGATAATATTATAGCTGATTTTGATGGGCAGGATGAACTTGACCTAAAAGAATATTATTCTGATAACCTGGTGGTTTCTGAAGAAAAAACCTGGACAGAGCTGCAAAATATTAAACAAAGACAGGTTAACTTAATGAACCAGTTTTTTGATAACGCACTTAAGAATAAGGAAGTTGTCTTTATTGGCGAGGATGTAAAATCTCCCTATGGGGGGGCATTTAAGGTCGCTAAAAATCTTTCATTTAATTTCCCTCAACAAGTACTAACCACCCCAATTAGTGAGGGAGCCATAACTGGCATTGCAAATGGATTGGCACTTGCCGGTTTTAAGCCTTTTGTTGAAATAATGTTCGGTGATTTTGTAACACTGGCATTTGATCAGATAGTAAATCATGCTTCCAAAATTCACCACATGTACAATAAGAAAGTATCATGCCCTATGGTTTTAAGAACACCAATGGGTGGTGGAAGAGGCTATGGGCCAACTCACTCACAATCATTAGAACGCTTTCTTCTTGGTATTGATAATGTTAAATTGTTGGCAATTAATACATTTATTAATCCTGAGATAATTTTTAATAATGTATTAAAAGAAAAACACCCAACTATTATAATTGAAAATAAAACAGATTACGGTAAATACATTGGCCCTCCTCAAATAACTAATTATAAGTTTATTGCTAATAATGAGGAATACCCCACTGTTAAAGCCCTTCCTGTATTATCACAACCCAATTTAACAATTGTTACTTATGGAGGTGTTGCGCATCATGTAATAAATAGTATCGAGAAATTATTTTTAGAATATGAATTTAAGGCGGAAGTGATAATACTTACCAAACTACATCCAATTGATTATTTAGATATAGTTTCTTCTGTCGAAACAACACGAAAACTTGTAACAGTTGAAGAAGGAAGTATTGACGGTGGAATTGGAAGTGAGATAATCTCAAATGTTGTAAGCAAAATTCCATATTATGTTTCAACACTTCGGATAGGTTCATTGCCTATCCCTATACCCTCAGCAAAATCATTGGAAGAACAGGTGTTGCCAACAAGCAATTCAATAGTAAACTCAATAAAAAGACATTTTTATGAAGCCAATAGCTAGTATTATTGTCCCACAAGAATCAGTGAATGATGAAAGCGTTGTGGTTCTGGAAATGAATTATAATAACAATGATTTTGTCGAAAAAGATGCTGAAGTTATTGAAATTGAAACATCAAAAACAACCATGTCGTTGCAAACAAGTACTACTGGTTATATCATTTATAATTGTTCTGTTGGTGACGAAGTTGAAATTGGACGTTGTGTTGCAAATATATATAACGAAAAATATATCGAACAAAAATCAGATTCAAAAGAATCTATTAAACCTGCTACTGAAGTTAAACCTGAATCAACAGTAGTAGTAACTACGCTTTTTTCTATCAATGCCGAAAAATATATCGAAGAAAATAAATTAAGTAAAGAAACCTTTGCAGGCAAAGATTTTGTAACACTTGAAGATATTATTGATCCCCATGAAATAGAGTATACAATTGAAAAACCAGCAACAATAAGCCAACCAAAAACTAAAAAAACAAAAATAATTACTGAGGCAGTAACTGAAGAAAAAATTCCGAAACAGAAGAAGAAGGAAATCCAATATCTATCTTCAGTACAATCTGCAGGTTTAAATAGTGTTGTTAACACCTTCGTTAATTGTTCCGGTATTTTTGAATTTATTAAAGAAAGTGAACTTCAGTTAAAGAAGTCTTTACTTCCGATAATTGTTTATGAAACTTCGAGGCTTTTGAGAAAATATCCAAAACTCAATTCCTTCTTTCAGGACGATTCTATATTTGTATATAATGATGTAAATGTGGGAATCGCCATGGATATGGATAAGGGTCTTAAAGTATTAAAAATAAAAGATACTGATAAGCTTTCCATAAAAGGAATTGAGGATGAAGTTCTTGTTCTTTCCAATAAGTATCTCGAAGAAAAAATTGATACGACTGATTTAACCGGAATTAGCTTTACCATAACTGATTTATCCGATTCAGATATAAGCTTTTTTACACCATTAATCAACATGGATAATTCTGGTATTTTGGGAGTTTCTTCCATCGATAAGCAACTTAATCGGTTTACTTTATCCTTAACATTCGATCACAGAGTTACAGAAGGTAAATATGCTGCAGTTTTTCTTAAAGAACTAAAAAGCCGCATTGAGAGCTACAGCAATGAGATCAGAAAAACAGAGCTGGAACAAAAAAGCGAACGGGAATGTTTTAAATGTCATCGGAGAGTATCAAAATCCATGAACGAGAATATTCATTTCTTAAAAGTAATTGACCAAAACTCAAATGAAAAGATTCTTTGCAACTATTGTTTAGAAGGTTTTTAAAAATTAGTTATGAAAGCAGATATTAATAAGATCCAACAAGTTGTAAGTAAGTTTTTACCTTCCGGTACTGTTTTATCAGAGAATACATCTATTGACAATAGTGTGATTCAAGGTTCGGTTAAACTCCATTTAATGTATGGAGAACTTGCCGATATGGGATATAAAATAGATGATTTTACAGTTATTTCAACCTTTGGAGATTTGCTGAATACTATAAATGGCATTTCAACTATTACCAAAAGTGTAAAACAGTCTGAGTCTGTCAACATTGGTTCTGCTGATGCATTAAACAAGCAGGTAATAACAGGTAATATCGGCGATAATTTAAATGTAGGTATTGATATCATCAAAATAGTTCAATTACCTGTTGTTGATGATTATAGAGAAAATAGTTTTTACACTGAAAATTTCAGTCAGGAAGAAATTTCCTATTGCTTACTAAAATCCTCCCCTATTCATTCATTTGCCGGAAAATTTGCTGCGAAAGAAGCCATAGTTAAATCAGACAGTAGTTTTAAAGGTAAGCCTTTTAAAGATATTCAGATAAAATATAATACATTTATGCAACCCTATTTCGGTAATTTTTCATTATCAATTTCACATGATGAAGAATACGCTGTTGCAATAGCTATTAAAAATGAGAATCATTTAGCTGGTTCAAAAAATGATGAAATTAGAGCCATTCAAAAGAATTTCGAAAGTAAGGTTAATAAAAAAGAAATAGAATTGGAAAAACTTATAAAAAAAGCAGGTAGCAAAAAAAATAATATATGGGTTATTATTTCCTTGGTATTAAATATTGGGATAATTGCTTTTCTTCTGTATAATTATCTAATTCTTAAAACTAAATAACCCAAAAACAAGAATTCAGTGATTTTATATACACCTGATAGTACTATTATTGTGATAATATAAGTAATTGATAAAAAAACTGATACAAACTGTTTTATTAAAAAGATGTTAATGAACGTGGTATTGCAATTGATATATCTTAACCCAGTATTGGGTTATAAAATATATAAAAATGTATAAAAATGATTGATTCATTTTCAAGCTATAAATATTATTTAGAAGAGGATAGAAAAGCTTTGCTTGGGACAGACTATTATAATCGTCTGAAACTATTGGTAAAGCATCTTCTTCAAACTGACAAAATTTTAATGTTTCAAAGACAACTACGGAAAGTTGAATATTTGAAAAACTGTAAATACAATTCTGTTTTGGGGAAAATCCGATATTTTTTTGTTTACAGGAAATTTATCAAATTATCACTCTTACTTAATTTCTCGATTCCACCTAACGTATTTGGTCCGGGATTATCAATCGCACATTACGGTACTATTGTAATAAATCCAAATACCAGAATAGGGAAAAATTGTCGTATCCATGTATGTGTTAATATTGGTGCCAGTGGGGGTAATACAAAAGCCCCTATGATGGGTGATAATGTGTATATTGCTCCCGGGGTAAAAATATTTGGAGATATTAAGATAGGTAATAATATTGCTGTTTCTGCCAACAGTACTGTTAATAAGTCTTTTACAGAAAGTAATATTTTATTAGCCGGAAGTCCCGCGAAAAAGGTGAAAGAAATTGATATTTACAAATTAATACCACATGCAAAAGAAGTATAACATTTTAACCCTTGGAATGATGAGCTTTCCTTTGGGTACAGCCCCTATCCAAAAGTTATTGCTTATGGGCAAATCTTTTACAGTTGATAATCATGGTTTTACAGTAATTAGCGATAGATCTGTCAGAAAGAATACTATAAATGAAAACCTTCAAAAATGTGGGGAAATTGATGGGATTAAATATAAAACAACTGCACCAAACGTATTCTCTTCTCATAATTATCTGAAAAAGGTATATTCCAGGTTTTTGGGAACGATAAATGAGTTTTTTTATGTAATAAAGAATATTAGAGAATTCGATTCTTTAATTATTTATTCCTGTAGTTTTAGTTTCATAGTTTTTTATTCTTTTATATTTAAGCTGTTTAGAAAAAACTCATATTTAGTATATTTTGAGTTACGTTCAAGTTTAGATTATCGTTCTTCATTATTAACACGTATAAATGACTATTTCCTAGATAATAAAGTGTTTAAGTTTGTAAGTGGAGTAATTACTATAAGTGAAAGTTTAAACAACCATGTACGTTCCAAATCAGCAAAAACTTCTTTAATCAAAATACCACCTCTTGTTGATTTTGATCAATACGATGCTTTAACGAGAAATCCCGATATTGATTATTTTTTATATTGTGGTTCTTTATCATATCTGGATGTTGTTAATTTTATTCTTGACTCTTTTGAACGGTTAGGTTCTGATCATAATACATCATTGTATTTGGTTGTAAATGGATACAATCAGGATATAATAGATTTAGAAAGTGTTCTTGTTAAAAGAAATTTAGCTTCAAAGGTGAAAGTATTATCGGGTGTTGATAGTAAAGAATTAATTCAACTTTATAAAAATGCATTCGCACTCCTGATTCCCCTTAGACCAACTAAACAAGACACATCAAGGTTTCCTCAAAAAGTTGCTGAATATTGTGCTTCAAAGAGACCGATTATTTCGACACGGATAGGTGAAATGGTAGAATATTTTGATGATTCATCTGCTTTTTTCGCTGAGGAGTACGATGTGGAAATGTTTTCACAACAAATGCAAAAAGCAATACAAAATAGTAATGAATTGGAGGAAATGGGCAAAAGATCGTATGAAATCGGAATGAAAAATTTCAATTATAAGAATTATACAACGCCGCTTCTTAATTTTATGGGACTGAAGGTATGAAGGCTTTGATTATTACAGATAACCTTATCAAAGGGGGTAAGGAACGTCGTTTATTAGAGTTCCTGCGTTTTATTGATAAAGATGATACCATAAAAACTACTTTAGTTCTTTTAAAAGATCGTATAGAATACCCTGTTGTACATACTTTAAAAAACGCTAAACTAGTAATAGTAAAAAGAAGAATAAAAAAAGACCCTACAGTTTATTTTACCCTCTGGTCCATATGTGATAAATATAAGCCTGATCTGGTGCATAGTTGGGGTACAATGCCTTCTGTTTACATTAGCACAATTTGCTATTTTAAACGTATTCCATTCATTAATGGAATAATCGTAAATGCAAAATGCTCAATTTTATCGGAAGACTGGATTCGTTCAAAGCTAACTTTCCCTTTTTCTGACATTATATTGGGAAATTCAAAAGCCGGAATTGCTGCTTATAAAGCAAATAAGAATAAAGCAATAGTTATATATAACGGTTATAATTTTGACAGAAACATTTCCCTCGCTACCGTTGCCTCAGTTAAAGAAAAATATGAGATTAATACCAATTATATAATTGGAATGATTGCTGCATTCCATCCACGAAAAGATTATGAAACTTTTCTTAAAGCAGCAGATAATATAACCAAACAAAGAACTGATGTTACATTTATTGCTATTGGAGATGGACCTTTGCTTAAACTTTATAAAAATAAATATCAGCAAAATACGCAAATAAAATTCCTGGGAAAAATTAATGATGTTGAGTCTTTAATTCAACTATTTACAGTAGGTGTTTTGCTTACAAACCCCAAAAAACACCAGGAAGGTATTTCCAATGCTATTCTTGAAATGATGGCACAGAAAATACCGGTGATTGGGACAGATGGTGGCGGAACATCAGAAATTATTGTAGATGGTAAAACCGGATATCTGATACCTGAATTTTCAAATGTTGAACTAGAAAAATATATTGTTCAACTTATAGAAAATAAGGAATTAAATGAAGAATTTGGAAATAATGCTTTTCAACGAGTAAATGAGGTTTTTAGCATTCACCAAATGTGTTCAAAAATGGTTGAGCTTTATCATTCAATAGAAACCTAATCTATTACGATCGGCTGTTCTGTCGACATTAATTTTATGAGGGGATAAATTGTTTAATTTCAGCAAATGATATCTCATTCAACATTGCTTGTATCAATATGAAACAACTTGTAAAAACCATTAAATAGTATTTTAAATGTTATTCAACTCCATTGACTTTGCCATATTCTTACCTATTGTTTTCATACTCTATTGGTTTGTAATAAATAGAAATTTAAAGACTCAAAACCTGCTTATAGCACTGGCAAGTTACGTGTTTTATGGATGGTGGGACTGGCGGTTCTTATCCTTGATACTGTTTAGTACATTCGTTGATTATTTAGTTGGATTAGGTTTATTGAAGCAGGAAAATCAGACAAAACGAAAACTCTTATTACTGACAAGTATTTTGGTTAACCTGGGCTTTTTAGGGTTCTTTAAGTATTATAATTTTTTCCTCGATAATTTTGTCTCGGCTTTTTCATTCTTTGGAAAAGAAATCAATGCAAATTCTTTGAATGTAATTTTACCTGTTGGAATTAGTTTTTATACATTTCAAACATTAAGCTATTCTATCGATGTTTATAAAAGAAAGCTTGAACCTACCAAAGACTTCATTGCTTTTGCTGCTTTTGTGAGTTTTTTTCCTCAGCTTGTAGCAGGACCAATTGAGAGGGCAACAAACCTTCTTCCTCAATTTTATAATAAACGCAGTTTTGATTATACTAAAGCCACTGATGGGATGCGTCAAATCCTTTGGGGATTATTCAAAAAGATTGTCATTGCAGATAATTGTGCAGAGTTTGCAAATCAAATTTTTAATAATTCAACTGATTATTCAGGAAGTATATTAGTGTTAGGTGCTTTATTCTTTACTTTTCAAATTTATTGTGACTTTTCAGGCTACTCAGACATTGCCATTGGAACAGCAAGGCTGTTTGGTTTTGACCTAATGCGAAATTTTGCTTTCCCATATTTTTCAAGGGATATAGCAGAATTTTGGAGACGTTGGCATATTTCACTATCAACTTGGTTTAGAGATTACCTGTATATTCCACTTGGAGGTAGTCGTGGAGGACTCTGGATGAAAATAAGAAATACCTTTATTATTTTCGTTGTAAGCGGATTCTGGCATGGTGCAAATTGGACTTTTATTGTATGGGGAGCATTAAACGCCGTTTACTTTTTACCTCTTCTTTTAGCAAAGAAAAACCGGAATAACATTGATGTCGTAGCAAAAGGGAAATTTTTTCCGGATTTCAGAGAATTTTTATTTATGCTTTTAACCTTTAGTTTAACTGTTTTTGCCTGGATTTTTTTCAGGGCTGAGAGTATCGAACATGCGATTCAATATATTACAGGAATTTTTAAAAATCCGCTTTCATATATTCAGCTAGATATCTACATGGAGTATATAAAAGTAATAATTCTTATAATAATCTTTATTGTAATTGAATGGTTAGGAAGAGAAAATCAATACGCGTTGGAGAAACTTGCTTTAAACCGGAATAGGCCGCTTAGATTTGTTTTATATTATGCAATAATTGCAGCAATAATTTTGCTTAGTGGGAATCAACAAGAATTTATTTATTTTCAATTTTAAATTATGTACAAGTTTTTTCAAAATATATTAAGGTTTATTGCCTTCCCATTCTTAGTTTTAATTATAATAATTGTACCATACATAATAGCAGATCCATACATGGATTTTGGTGCAAAAAAAGATTATTCATGGAAGTACGATTTTCAACGGCTCGGGGATCTCTCAACAAAAAAGCTTCTAAATTCAAAAAATAAATATAACTCCTTTATTCTTGGAAGTAGCAGAACTGTAAGCCTTTATGCCTGTTATCTAAATAAAGTTATTCCTAATTCATCTTTCTTTCATTATGCCAATTGGGGTGAGAAAATTGAAGGCATAAAAAATAAACTTGAATTGTTAGATACATTAGGATACGAAATAAGTAATGCAGTGATTTATATAGATGCAGATAACACTTTTCTGGGTGAGGGCAAAATCGATTCAGATCATTATTTAATTACAAAACAAAAAAGATATAGAGCTATTATATCCCACTTTAAAAGCTTTTATAAACATATTAACATTGATAAAATAAAAATCCTTTTAGGATATAAAAAGATTGAAGGCCAACCCTATTGGAATTCTGATCCAGCGACAAACGATCCCAAACATCGTTGTAATGAACATGTACTTTCTGTCTATTCTAAGGTTGATAGAAGCGATAGTTTAATAGCAATAATAGACTCCCTGAAAGAAACAGGTATTTTGTATAAAAGACCTGCGGAGCAAACTTTTTTTGAAAATCAGATTTCGGATTCAGAGAAAGAAATGGTAAACAGAATTAAAGATATTCTGAACAAGCATTCATCTAACTATTATATTGTAATAACCCCATTGTATGATCAGAAGAAATTTAGCTTTGATGATCAAACCATATTGCAGGAACTATTTGGAGAACGTTTATTTGATTTTTCCGGGATTAACCGATTTACCAATGATGAATATAACTACCCGGACATGATGCATTTTCAACCCTATATTTCGAAATTTATGATTGATTCCATTTTACAACCAAAAACAGCAAACAATTGCTTACATGAAAAACCTACTGAAAATCAACTTTTTTCTCAATCACTGATTTACCAGTAAGTATATTAATGAAAAAAACAGCTTTTATTGCAAGTGGAATATTGTTGATTTGTACATTGTTGTATATTATATCAGGTTCATTATTGACGTTTAATAAGCCAATAAAATCACCTTATATTTTGTTGGAAGACTGGATATCCTCCTCAGTTTTGGAAGAAGCTACAAATTATATTGTCGAAAATGGCATAGACAGCATTTTTATTGTTGGGATGAAAAACCCAAATACCTCAGTAAGTAAAAAAGAATTTGATAAGACCAGAAAGTTAAAGAAAAACAAGAATAATGAGTACATCCTCTATTGGGGTGGAATATTAGGTTTTGAAATACCTATTGAAGAACTTGAAGAATCCTTCACCCTGCAAGTTAAAATGCGGGGAAAAAGATATGCAAATCTTTTTCCACATTATCGGATTTTTTTCAATCAACAGTTAATTAATAGTGGGTTTGTAAGCGAAAAAGACTCAGTTTATCAGTTTACGGTATCAAAGAATTCAACTGATTCATCAGCTTTTGTTATAATAAACTTTGATAATAATTTTGCTGACAAGACCTTGTTTATTTCTGATGTTTCAATAGATAGAAAGGATATGGGCTCAATCATGTTGGACAATTTCTTTATTTCTTATTCTGAAAAGCCAGATTTTAATTATGTCCCGAAAACGAATGAGATAAAAAATTACATCGGTGATCGGGGTTTTGACACATCAAAAGTTAAAATTATAGAAGTAGGTTACGCTTCGTTTAATAGGACTCTTGCATTAGCTAAAGGTGCGAAAAAGCATTTCAATAATTCTAAAGTTAAAAGTATCAATATTATTACAGTGAATAATCATTCACGTAGGTCTTATATAAATTTTAACAATTGCCTTGAAAAGAATATGAAGGTTGGCTGCATTCCATTAAGCCCTGTTGTTAAAAAGGAAGTCTCATTTTTAGGAGGTTTAGATGGGAGGGTAAGTTTGCTATTGACTTGGATGTATTGGTGGTTTCACTAAATTAAAATTTTAACTATTAAATAATTAGTTATGAAGTATCATTTACTAATTCTTATTTAACAAAATGAAAGCTGTCTTAATTAATTCATTACAACATGGAGGGGCTGAGCGCATAGCGCTGAATATTTTTTTATCGCTTTCATCGCAGGGGGAAGATATTCTTCTTATTGTATTAAAAAAGAGTGTAGAGCAATACCAGGTAGATTCTCCTAATATTATATATCTTTCAGTAAATAGTTATTTAGATCGTGGATTATCAGTTAAGAAAATACTAGTTTATCCTAAGTTACTTCTTAAATTTATAAAATTAATAAAGGAAAAGGAAATAAAAGTGGTTCAAAGTCATTTATTTACTTCAAGCATATTAAATGTTTTAGCAAGGATTTTGGGTGGTAAACAAGAGGTGCAAATTGTAAATCATATGTTGGTTAGCTACGAAAAGTCAGCAGGTATTGTTGGAAAACTTAAAATAGCCAGTTTACGATTTACTTATAAAAGAGCCAATAAATTGATTTCCATAAGTCAAAAAATGAAAATGGATATTGATAAGTTGATCCTGAAAGATAAAAAAGTTGAACATATAGTAATACCTAACCCTCACGATATTGAAGGAATTGTTGCAAAAAGTAAAGAGGGTTGTAATGATTTCAATTTCAATCCGGAGAAAAAATATATAGTTTCAGCCGGCAGGTTAGTTGATAGAAAAAAAACCGATATGCTTTTAAGAGCGTTTTCAATTGTAAAACAAAGAAATCAGCAGATGGAATTAATAGTATTAGGCGATGGTGAAAATATAGTTAACCTGAAAAATTTAGCTAGAGAGTTGAAGATATCTGATGCAGTACATTTTTTGGGATTTTCTTCGAATCCTTTTAAATATATCTCTCGTTCTGACTTATTTGTTTTATCAAGCGAAAGTGAGGGATTGCCTAATGCTGTGATTGAAGCATTGATATGTAAGGTTCCAATCCTATCTACCGACTGTCCGACTGGACCAAGAGAAATACTTGCGCCTGAATCAGATTATAACTTGCAGTTGACAGATAAGTATGAAATAGCTGAATACGGTATGCTGGTGCCTGTTAACAATGCTGAAATATTAGCTGAAGCTATTGTCTATTTCTTTGAAAATAGTGAAGAACTAAAACTAAAAACCGAACATGGGTTTTTATATGCTCAAAAATTTGCATCAGAAATAATTATAAAACAATACAAGCATATCTTATCATAACATGCCAAAACAAAAGTTAATTTTCTACGGTATTAAGTATTTCCCTTCAAAAGGAGGGACCAGCCGGGTTGCAGAGAACCTGATTAGGAATTTAAACATCCTATATGATATCAGTATCTATTGTTATAAACATCCTAAAGCGAAAGGTAATGTCGATGGAGTAAATGCTATTGAATTCCCTGCTCTTCCTTTTGGTTCTGCAGGTGTTTTCATCTATTTTTTTATTACAGCAATTCATTTGCTTTTTACACAGAAAAAAACAGCCATAATTCATGCGCACAAGACCGATTGTGCTTTCTTCGTGCCACTTTTAAAAATAAAATTTAAGAATATCATTGCAACATCACATGAAGCCCCCTATAAAAGGGATAAATGGAGTGCTTTAGGAAGAATCTATTTTCATTTAATGGAATGGTTCTTTATTCATTCGGGGGCGAAATTAACCTCTATATCAAAACCCTTATCTGAATATTATGAGGAGAAATATAACCGTAAAGTGACTTTTATTGCTAATGGAATTGATGTAAGAGACATATACGATTTAAAAGCAGCTGAAGAAATTTTAGCCGGGAATCAGATAGAAGAACCATTTATTATGTTTTCAGCTAGAAGAATTATGTCCACAAAAGGTTTGCATACAATGCTGGAAGCACTACATCTTTTAAAATCAACAAAGCCAATTGTTGTATGTGGGGATATCGAGCATGCAAAACCCTATGTAAATAGCTTGAAACAAAAATATAAAAACCTCAAGTTGTTTTTTATTGGTTTTGTTGAACTACCTACATTAATGGGGTTGCTGAAAAAAGCAGAACTATTTATTTTTCCATCTGAAACTGAAGGTATGTCTATAATGTTACTGGAAGTTACAGCTGTAGGGACTCCAATTATTTCAAGTGATATTCCAGAAAACACACAAGTCTTTACAAATGAAGAAATGTTATTCTTCAAATCGAAAGATTCGGTTGACTTAAAAGATAAAATAGAATTTTCATATGCAAACAAGGAAAAAATGTCGGAATACAGTAAAAAAGCTGTGTTAAAAATAAAGACAAGTTATAAATGGACAATAATATCAGAAGATTATATCCATATTTATAATAAGCCAAATAAACGTTGAATGCATAATTACTTCATGTGTTTTATAATAATTACTGATGATAAATGACAAATCACACCAATGAACATACAATATTTTAAAGAATTAAAAGAATCCATATTTCATTCTAAAAAGAATTTACACGTCGAAACCTTAAGAGGACTTGCTCTAATACTAATGGTTATGGGGCATGTTTTTGGTAATAGCCCGTATGAGGGTATGCGTCTTGCGGATGATTCTTTTGGAAGATATATTTTTTTTACTTTTCAATATGTGCGAATGCCCCTGTTTACTGCTATTTCTGGTTATGTTTTTTCTTTAAGGCCAGTTCAAAGCAATTATTCTAATTTTTTTAAAATAATTAAAGCAAAATCGAGGCGCTTACTTTTTCCTTTAGTTTTTGTTGGTACCATTCAGTTCTTATTTCAATGTTATGCGCCAGGTGTTAATAACGAAAAATCACTAAGTGACATATGGAGGATATATTTCTTCAGTTATAGCCATTTCTGGTATCTTCAGGCTTTATTTGCCGTTTTTATTATTGTTGGACTTTTTGATATGTTTAATCTCATGAATACTTTTTGGAAATGGTTAATCTTGTTTATAACAGCCTTAATACTTCACTATGCAATCCAGTTTCCCATCTTTTTTAGTTTTAACAAAGCCATCTATTTACTGCCATTCTTCTTGTTGGGATGTGGAATAAAAAGGTACCATCATACAATTGTAGAAAACAATTTGGTGTATTTTATAGCCTTGATGTTATTTATTATAGGTATTGTTTATCAACAGTATGCATGGTTTAATACTATCGAAATAATTAATGGCCCACAAAGTTTATTTGCTATGCTAACAGGTATTTTTGGACTTGTAGTACTTTTTAGAATAAAATTTACTTCAAAAATTTTAGTCTTTATCGGATATTATAGTTACGGAGTGTTTCTATTGCATAAATTTGGTACTGCATCGAGTAGAATCTTTTTAGATACACTTCATATATCAGATAATAAGCCTTTTGTTTTTATGACAGGTTTATCTCTTGGTATTGCAATTCCAATAATTATGGAGTTGTTTATCAATAGATCAAAAAAAATGAGATTAGTTATTCTTGGTTCAAAATAGTTAATCTTTTTGCATTAAATCACAAATGAATAATGAATTTTAATTCCTATAAAAAATGCTTTTCAATTCGTTAGAATTTACAATCTTTTTACCTGTAGTGTTTATTTTGTATTGGTTTGTGACCAATAGAAACTTAAAACTGCAGAACTTTCTTTTGCTTGCAGCCAGTTATCTTTTTTATGGCTGGTGGGACTGGAGATTTCTTTCATTAATAGTTTTTAGTTCATTTGTTGACTACTTTATTGGAATTGGATTGCATCAGACAGATGATAAAAGGAAACGGAAATTATTGCTATTAACCAGTATACTTGTAAACCTGGGCTTTTTAGGCTTCTTTAAATATTTCAATTTCTTTGCTGAGAGTTTCGCCGATGCATTTACCTTGTTAGGACATCCTATTAAAGCTACCAGGCTAAATATTATTTTGCCTGTTGGGATTAGTTTCTACACATTCCAAACATTAAGCTATTCTATAGATATTTATAAAAGAAAGTTAGAACCGACAAAAGATATAATCGCCTTTTTTGCTTTTGTTAGTTTCTTCCCTCAATTAGTAGCCGGCCCCATTGAAAGAGCATCAAATCTGTTACCCCAGTTTTATAGACATAGGACTTTTACATGCGGGTATGCTTCACAAGGCTTAAAATATATGCTCAAAGGTTTTTTTATGAAATTAGTTGTTGCAGATAGACTTGCAATCTATGTTGAATCTGTATTTTCCAACTATGAAGCTTATTCAGGAGTAACATATATTCTGGCTATATTGTTTTTTGCCTTTCAGATATATGGTGATTTTGCAGGATATTCTTATATCGCAATAGGTGTTGCAAAGTTTTTCGGGTTTGATCTAATGATTAATTTTAATAGGCCATATCTGGCCAGATCAATCAAAGATTTTTGGTCAAGATGGCATATCTCCCTTTCTACCTGGTTTCGGGATTATGTATATATTCCGCTAGGAGGAAATAGGGCAGGTTCAGTCAGAGTCAGTATTAATTTACTTGCAACATTTATTATAAGCGGATTATGGCATGGTGCTAACTGGACTTTTATATTATGGGGAGCTATTCATGGGGCAATTCAGGTTTTTGAGAAAAATGCCTTTAAAACTCTGTTTAAATTTAAAATTTTCAGATTTGTATATCCGGTAGTTGTATTTATTATTGCAGTTGTTGCATTTTCAATTTTCCGGTCAAAGGACATATCTCAGGCTATGCATATCATTAAAGGAGCTTTTGACTTTTCCAAGCCCTTATTTGTAGGTAATCCATCAATATTCTTTTATAGTATACTTGCCTTAGTAACTTTATTAACCGTTGATATTATAGAAGAGTATAACCAAGCAAAAGAAATCGTATTTTTAGGTAAAAGACCTACAATAAGATATCTCTTTTATGCAGTAACAATTCTTTTCATTTTAAATTCAGGTGTTTTTAATAACAGCCAGTTTATTTATTTCCAATTTTAATATATGTTACCAGAATTTCATAAAGTTGTAAAGAAGGCGCTAGTGATTCTAGTTCTTTTTATTGTAATGGATGTTCTTTTTGGGTTTTTTTATAAGTCATTCTATATGAATCAGGGTCCAAGCAGGTTTAATAAGATGATTTATGGGCATAAAGGAGGAAACAAAGAACAAATAATTATCCTGGGTGATTCAAGGGCTGAACATCATTATAATTCAGAATTAATATCAGCAAAAACCGGAAAATCTGTTTATAATTATGGTAGCGACGGTCAATCCGTGTTTTTTAATTATGCAGTATTAAGAAAGTTACTTGATAGCTATACTCCAGAAATAGTAATCTATGAGGTTGCGCAGACAGAATTCGAATATAGTGAAGATACATATGATCGGTTATCGTATTTTTTGCCAGTGCATAACAAGTATGCTGAAAAAATACTAGAAAAACATGCAGGCTCTTTCAGACTATTTATTTCAAGATTGTTCAATTCTTATAAGTATAATAGCACTGTTTTTATAATTTTAAAATCATATCTTTCTCCAAAAGAGTATTTAGCTGGTTACCAGCCTTTGGGTGAGAAGTTAGATGTAGGGTTGTTTAGTACAGAACCAGCTAAAATTGTAGATAGAAAAACTGAATATCTTATAGATAGTATGAAGATTACTTATTTTGAACAGATTATTCAGTTATCTAAAGACTATAATTTTGAAATTGATTTTTTTATCTCTCCTACACTGTTTCAAACTGAGAATGAACCATTGTTTTCCACTTTAAATAAAAGTTTATCAAATTATAAATATTCAGTTCATAATTATTTAAATGATAGCACTTATAAAGTTTCATCTTTTGCTGATCCTATTCACCTAAACTCAGAAGGAGCAGATGATTATACAAAACAAATTATTTCAGTAATAAAATAAATAAAAAAAACAGATATGAATATTGAAAAGTTACAATTAAAGTCTGTTATGTGTATCCTTATTGCTATATGTGCAATTGTTCAAATAGTACTTATTGTACATTTTTGGGGAGTGCCTCAAAGCAGCGATTCAGGATTGTATATTTCTATGGCTCAAAAATGTTTTGTAATTGGAGAATGGTATCCCATGAATGCAGATATTTACTCAAACTATATTTGGGCACCCGGGTTTGTCAATTTTCTTATTCTGCAACTGAAGATATTTGGAACCGTTAATCTAAATATGATTTTTAATTTTTTAATGAACTTAGGAATATTAATTGAGGTCTATTATCTGGGGAAAAAGTTTTTCTCGAAAAGAGTCGCTTTGATATCAGTTATTTTATATTGTTTATTATATTCCAATTTTATGGTGATACTTCCTGCAGGTACAGAAGTCCCATTTTTATTCCTTTCGTTATCAGGTTTTTGCTTAACAGTTTCAAAACCTCATTATTTAAAGTTTATTTTGGCAGGCATTTTATTCGCGCTAGCTAATTGGATGCGCCCTTTGGTTATTATTTTTTTATTTGTGAGTCTTTTATATTTATTAATTAATAAAACGAGGATTTTGTCTTATATAACTTTATTGTTACCACTTATAATTTGTGTGTTTATTATTGGGAAAACTACTAAAAATAATATAGGGCATTTTGTTTATCAGTCAACAACCTCAGGGTTTAATTTAATTATGACAGCTAATGATGAGGCGTATGGCGGCATTGAAGCTCATTTAATCCATGATTCAACAAGTGCATTATATATTAAAGATAGTGGTAAGTTAACTTTTACTCAAAAAGATTCTATTTGGAAACAGAGAGCCATTGTTTGGATTAAGGAACATCCTGGTAAATTTATTGGATTATACGTAAAGAAAAACATTGGATTATATATTGAAGATTCCTGGGCTGACAGACCCATTTTAGGGGGAGGGGGTGCTGTTGGTATGTATGCAACAGGAGATGTTTCTAAAGATGCTTTTATTTCTAGAATTATACATATGTTTCTAGGTAGCCTTGTATATTATATTGTCATGGTGTTTTTTTTAATATCATTATGGATTAAACGGAAGGAAATTTTTTCGGAACGGGGGTTATTATTATTGTTATTTTTTGCTGGCACTGCCATATCATGTATTTTCGCCGTCACACCGAGGTTACATTACCCATATTTTTTTGTAGCAATTCTTTTTGCAGCCTATGGTTTAGAACATTTACTTAACAAAAAAACAGAAAAGGAGTAAGAAAAAAATGAAAAAGTTTGTAAGTTTTATTGAGTTGCTTCGTCCTCATCAATGGACAAAAAACGCATTTGTTTTTTTACCATTGTTTTTTCATGGGCAATTTTTGAATGTCGACTTGTTAATGCAATGTTTTGTGGCCTTCTTAGCATTTTCAATGGCAGCAAGTTCAATTTATTGCTTCAATGATATCTACGATGTTGAAGCTGATCGATTACATCCTAAGAAGTGTAAACGTCCAATTGCTTCGAACAAAATTTCTATAAAAACAGCATATATAGTTATGTTTTTATGTTTTTTGGCATCTGTGAGCATTCTTTTTTTCTTTGCTGGTAATCAAAGATATAGTTTAATGGCATTAATAGGTTCTTATTATATTATGAACATTGCCTATTGTATAAAGCTGAAAAAACATCCTATTGTTGATGTAATCATAATCTCGATGGGATTTGTCTTAAGAGTAATAGTTGGTGGAACCGCAACTAAAATAATACTTTCGGAGTGGATTGTGATAATGACTTTTCTGCTTGCATTATTTCTTGCTTTTGCCAAACGGCGCGATGATGTGATTCTATTTAATAACACAGGTGTTGAGCCTCGAAAAAATATTCACCGATACAATCTCGATTTTCTTAACCAGGTAATGACAGTGATTTCAACCATTGTCATTATAGCATATATTATGTACACGATATCGCCGAATGTTATTGAACAATTTAATTCCAGATATGTGTACATTACAACTATATTTGTCTTGATAGGAATTATCCGATACCTTCAAGTAACAATTGTGTATTCAAAAAGTGGAAGTCCTACAAAAATCTTGTTAAAAGACCACTATATAAAGGCGTGTATAGTTGGGTGGATAATTTCTTTTTTTATTATAATATATCTATGACAGGAGAAACAATTGCAGTATTCGATTTTGATGGTACAATAACATATAAGGATACACTACTCGAATTTATAAAATTTAGCAGGGGGAAATGGTTGTTTTTATTTGGTTTGTTGCTTTTTTCGCCTTTGATTATTGCAATGAAACTCAAAATTTATCCAAATTGGAAAGCAAAACAGCATTTATTTTCTTTTTTTTATAAGGGTATTTCTCTTGATCAGTTTGATGATTGGGGAAACGAATTTAGTTCAGAAATTGATAAAATAATCCGGCCGAAAGCAATAAAAGCTATTATGCAACATAAAGAAAATGGAGACAGGGTTGTAATTATTAGTGCATCTATTGAGAATTGGATTATCCCTTGGGCAGAAAATGCAGGTGTTGATTTTGTTTTAGCAACAAAAATTGATAAAAACAAAAATGGTTTGCTCACGGGGATTTTTATCTCGGAAAACTGCTATGGGCAGGAAAAAGTTAATCGCCTTTTAGAGATGTTTCCAAACAGAGAAGAATACAAACTAATAGCTTATGGGGATAGCCGTGGAGATAAGGAACTTATAGAATTCTCAAATCAAGGCTATTATAATAAATTTAAATAAAATGCAATACATTGCCGCACTTATAAGCATAATTCTTGGGGCTGTAGCTCAATATTTATTTAAAATTGGAGTAACTACCGTTTCAAATAATTCGAGAGGTGTAGCTCAGGTTATTAAATATGGAATAATTAACCCCCACCTCTTATCGGGAATGATTTGTTATGGGTTTAGTTTTATTTTGTGGTTTTATGTTCTTTCCAAAATGGAATTAAGTAAAGCATATCCATTGGTAAGTTTAGGTTATATTTTCACACTTTTTTTAGGGTATCTGTTTTTAAATGAGGCAATAACTTATACGAAAATTATAGGAATATCTTTAATCGTTATAGGTGTAGTTGTACTAAGCCAATAATTATATACTTACTTAATATTATTATTTGAGCGCAAGTATGTTGGTCAGGAAGATCGAAATGTAAAACTTAAAAATTCATTTTGACATTGTTGCAATATTTGTAACTTATTGCAATCGAAAGGCTGTTAAATTGTTCCTTGTCAGAATAATCATAATAAGACTTCATGAATATTGTGGTTAATATCTCGAGTGGACAAATCCTTTGGATAGATAATTTTTTGATATCTTGATTATTAATAGAATAGCTTGTGTTTTTTAGTAATCGATTATATTTTATTTAATTAGTTGATCCTTAAAATACGATTATATTCCTGATTATTAACATATTATGTTAATAACTTAGCAAAAATTCGAGGG
>JAFGOZ010000603.1 GCA_016926235.1 Bacteroidales bacterium
CTATACGAAATGGGGTAAAAAAAGAATTATTATACTATGTCATTGTAAAACAAAGATTTACAAATATAAACCTGACGGCTATGGGGCAAAGCCCTATGCACCAATTAACAAACTAAGAATAAGCCCTGTAAGGGCGTAAGCATTTGAATATCTATTATTTAATTTAAATAAACAATATACCAAGCATGCATTTTACAACCAACATCAGACTTCTGCGAAAACGTCTTGGTCGTACCCAGGACGATATCGCTACAGCGCTAAAAATGAAACGTTCAACCCTTAGTGGTTACGAAAATGGCGTATCAGAACCCAACCTGGAAGCCATCATTGCCCTCTCCGAATACTTTGGGGTTGCGATTGATACGCTGGTAAAAAAAGACCTTTCAACCCTATCCAATAATCAGCTTATAGAGCTGGAGAAAGGATACAACGTGTTTATTAAAGGCAGCAAGCTCAGGGTTTTGGCTACCACGGTTGACAGCGAAAACAATGAAAACATTGAGCTCGTGAATGAAAAGGCCAAAGCGGGCTATACCACAGGCTTTGCTGACCCGGAGTATATTAGTGAACTGCCTAAGCTTCAGCTTCCATTTATGTCACGCAACAAGAAATACCGAACCTTCCAGGTAAGCGGTGACTCTATGCTGCCTATACCTGATAAAGCCTTTGTTACAGGGGAGTTCGTGCAGGACTGGACTTTCCTAAAAAAGGGGGATGCGTGCATTATCCTTACTTTAGATGATGGTATTGTATTCAAAATACTCGGAAATCCTGTCTCAAAACACCGACATATAACCCTGTTTTCGCTGAATCCACAATACAAACCCTTTGAAATAGATGTAAAGGATATTAGGGAAATATGGAAGTTTGCCAACTACATAAGTATGGATATGCCCGATCCTGTATTACACGATGTGGAATTGCACCGTACTGTGGCTAACTTGCAGCAGGAGATGTATCTTTTAAAGGACAAACTAAATGACCATCATTAACCTAATCATTTTACACCCAATCCTAGCCCAAACTGTAAATTTAAACCAATAATATAATCATTATTTGTCCAAATGTACTTATTATCCATAACTTTCATAATCTTTGAAATATATGGTCCCACGTCAATATAACCCCAATTTGAGATTCTTCGCTGCATTCCCCATTTTGCCATTAGATAAGGTTTAAACATTAGATTGTAGTAGTTATAGTTAGGTAGGCCTAGCACTTTTATTTCTAAATAATTACTATGAAAATTGTTACCCATTCCCATTTTCATATTGCTTTTCGTCTTATAGTAGTATCGTATACCTGTATTTAGTGACGCATATGTATATTTGGTATAATCTGTTAGTTCAAGCGGATATGTAGAATTAAAGTGAAAACTATTCTCTAAAAATACTGAGAAGCTCGGAACTACTTTATATTCAGTCATAAACATGAAACTAAATTCATTTTGAAAATATTTCATATAGGATGTAGTTAACCCAAAAGGAGTGGTACCAAATTTTATAATTAGCTTTTCATTTACCAGGTTCTCATCAATGTATTTATATTTTCGCTTATTTTCCAGATTCGAGGTTGTTATCTCCTCTTCTGAATATTCTATTTTTATCGAATCGTTCTGAGCTGACAGATGGTCTATGCTCAATAATATAACAAATAAACTGAAGACGACTCTTTTAAATGCATTGCTCATGTTACTTCTTATTAAATCCGTATCCTAATCCAAATTTTATATTAATACCATAATCAAAATAGGTGTAGGCCGGTGTTACATATTCGTTAAAATTGTATCTTATATAGGGTCCTGCATCAATAAATCCCCATTTTCCAAGTCTTCTTTGAATACCCCATGCCAATTGAATATCAGGAATAAAAAACAAATCTTCCCTAACTTGTTTTGTAGATGGATCAGGACCAAAATAACCAGAAGAACCCAAAGCAGGTAAGTACCATTCACTTTTTGAATAACTAATTACACCAATTGCCTTTACCTCAAAATAATTGCGATGAAAATTGTTATTTCCCGTCCGGTTCATAATATCTTTCTTACTTCCATAGTAAAACCTTGTTCCGACACTTGAAGAACAACCAAAAGCTTTGTAAAAATCTCCACCTTTTTGAAATGCAAAAGAATTATCCACAATGATTGAAAAGGATGGATTTAATTTTGCTTCATAGCTTAAATCAAATCCAAGAGCGCCAATTAACCCATCTCCAAGTACATCATATGTAAAAGGGGAAATCCCTAATTTAATCAGCCGGGTTTCTTCAACCATTCTCATATTCAGGTATTTCTTCTTTTGTATATAATTCTGTGTTATTTGATTCTCATCAACGAGGGTTGAATCGTCCTGTCCCAGGACAGATGCATTCTTACAAAATATAATACATATTATAGTAGTAATAATTGCCGCTTTTTTACTTATTTGCTTTTTCATAATTAACTGTTTTAATATTAATAGTTCAACATAATTTTATTTTCTGCAACTTTTCTTTCTCATTTTACTTACGTTTTATAACTATTGGACAATACGTTGTTTGAATATCAATTACCGGTTTTTCTGAATTTAAATTGTACATTAAATCTGAAATATTCTTATTGTCAGAAACCTTCCCATTATGCTCATCTGGTAATATTATTTTATCTGATTTTGTTTTTAAATTATAACCATAATTTTCAAAAGACTCAACTTCAACGACAATATCAGTTCTACCTGAACGAACTTTCAATCCAATAAAACCATCTCCCGGATTAAACTCTACTTTACCATAACTTGAAATAATCTGTGTATATCCTGAAGCATCATTTATAGTAATATTTGCTTTTTCTGCCTGGCATAATAGTTTTCCATCAATATTTACAGCTGTGATATCAGCATAATTGGATAAAACTTTTATATCCCCATCCATGTTATTTAATATTATTGCGCCAAATGAATTATTTATTATCACCGCCGAATGCAGGCTTGATATTTCAATATCTCCATAAAGGTTAATGATATTTGCAGGGCATTTATAAGGTACTTTAATTGTATATACGACGCTCAGGTTACTCTTAATGTTATGGTTATTCTCTGCCGAAAAATAATTTGTCAGTATGATTGATTCATTTGATTCTTTTATTTCATATTTACTACATTTCAGGTCGCTTTTTGCCTCTTCAATATCCGTGTTTTTAGATATTAGCTGCATTTCAATACTTACAGTATTCTTCTCCCACCCTTCAATGTTTATATCTGCTTTTTCTGCATTTATGATTAATTGTTGTCTTGAATAACTAATATCCTTTAAAACCTTTTTTGTTACTACCTGCACCTTTTGCTGTGCATGCAAAGGCATCAGGTATATTAAACTTAGTAATAGTACCAGGTATCTCTTCATAATATTTCTTTTTCCTATAACTGTCATGATCGCAAAGTTTTAATTAAATCCTTTAAAATCTCTGAACGCATATTCTCCATTTTCACCATACTCTTAATGATTGCAGGAGACTCTCCATAGCTTTCAATTACTTCCTGAAGCCTTTTAATTTCTGTATCTAATTCAAAAAGTTGTTGCTTCTGCTCAAGAAAATCAGGATTATTGCAAACCTCCATTCTCTGTTGGCAACTTTCATTAATGTATTCCATGGGATCTACATCTGCAACATCTAATTTTATTGGTTCTTCAAATAATTCAACAATTTCTTCACTAACTGTCACTGTTGTTTCCGGTTTAAGATATTTATATAAAATTGTTGAAAAAAATAAAACAGAGGCTGCTATTGATGCCGCGTAACGAACTATTCGCTTTGATTTGTAACGTTTAAATTGTTGTTGATCCTTCTCAACTCCCCGTTCAATGTTTTCCCAAACATTATTATCATACTCTAACCGGGGAAGTCCGGTTAGAGCTGCCTCTAGTTTATCCTCAAAATCAAGCCTGGCCTCAATTTTATCCCAAACCGCTGTATCAAACTGATATTCTGGTAGTTCAGTTATGGCTTTATTTAGCTTATTTGAGAAATCCGTTTTCATTTAGTATACATTTCTTTTAGTTTATTCCTCAATAGTGTTTTTGCATAATTGAGTTGCGATTTTGATGTCCCCTCTGAAATGTTCAGCATCTCAGCAACTTCTATATGCTTGTATCCTTCCACGCTCACAAGTAAAAATATCGCCCTGGTTTTGTCAGGTAACTCCCGGATTGCTTTGTCTAAGTCCTCGCCTGTAAATTCATCATTCCAGTTGCTCGATTCATCCTTGATATTTTCATTCAGCTCGTCAAAGTACTGCCTGCTTTTTACCATTCGTAATGCTTTCCTTACAGCTATTTTCTTCATCCAGGGAACCAGCGATGCTTCGTTATTCAGATTTTGGATGTCTTTGAATATCTCAATAAAACTATCCTGCAAAATATCATTTGAAGCATCATAATCATTCACAATACGATGGATAACAGAAAAGATAAGCTTCCCATACTTTTCAAAAAGATACTTTTGTGCAGCCCTGTCCTGCTGAATGCATCTTTTAATAAAACTCTTGTCAATATTCTCTGTCAATTTTTACAGCTTTCAATTTTTCTGTTCTAATACTAAGTGGCGAATTCTTATAAAAAGGTTGGAATAGAAAATTACTTTTTTTATAAATTATTTTCAATTGTATTACAAATAACTGATTTTTAAGAATTTAATTTTCAACATTTGTTAACAAAAAGCCGGAAGCAAATAACTTCCGGCTCTATTACTTAAGTACTAGTATAATATTCTGAATCCTGTCTTCTTTATTCTACTTTTTATCTGAAATTTATTCCAAATCCAAAGTTGATCGTAGGATATTTCTGGAAAGTGTATTGTCCATGGAATGCAAAAACAGAGAACTTCAAACGCATACCTAGTGTAGCATTTCCCATAAAATTTTTGATATCTATATCTATTGGTTTATTAAGTACATCATCATTCGTAACAATTGTTTCGCCAACATATGGACTCGTTGGGTTAACATCTACCCTTGGAACCGGGTAATCACCGTCCAGGGTGATATTGAATTTACTCCTAGTAAACCCAACACCCAGATATGGTGTAAATACTGCAAGTTTTTTAGATATTATAATATTTGTAGTAATCGAGCTTACACTAAAGCTTAGTACCTGATCATCAAACACATAATTATCTGTTATTAAATTATGCTCCGCAACTACATCCGGAGTTATCGAAATATCATCATAACTGGCATTAAACTTTGTAAAGCCACCTAATACAGATAAATCAAATGGTATTTTGTCAACTGCAGGCAACCACTGAAGAACATCATGCTTTAGACCAACTCCCCATAAACCCATTTTTCCTATATCCGGAATTTTTATTGTTGGAATAAACCTACCAATAATTTCAGTTCCTTTTGGAAGCCCCACAGCCACATTTACCATAGGTACAGGAACTTTTTTTATTCCCAGACCCCCAGGCGCTGAAAAATTCAGCGGATCTGAACTTCCAACACCAGGAACTTCTTTTACTAAAGTGAGGTTTGCAGGTGTTACATCTTTATCACCAACTGCCGTAGGCGTTTCCGGCACATCTGAAGTTAAGCCATCAATACCAATAGACTCAACATTAAACATTTTATCAGATGATGGGATATTTACCAGATTTAAAGAGAAAGTTAAATCAAATCCACCCAATTTATGGGGTTTTGCAGAAGTATACCAGCCGGTTCCTAAGCCCGCTCCGATAGCCTTTCCCATAGGATCTAAATAGGCTTCAATCAGCTTTTCTGATTCTGACAAACCCATGGAAAGAAAATTGGCTGCATCATCCTGCGCCTTTGCATTTATAATTGATAATCCATATAGCGCTATGGCAATAAATAGTATCTTTTTCATAATCGTTGTGGTTAGATTAATAATACGTACTAAAATAGGAAAAAATTATGGAATATTGGTAAAATTTTATCAGGCATGTTCCATTATTATACGCTTTTGCTTATAAAATGTTCAAATCAGGCTATTGGCTATTAGCTTTTGGCTTTTAGCATTTAGCTTTGGATTGACTAACAGCTAATTACTAATAGCTAATTGCTTTCACTAATTTGATGAGAAAAGTTATAAATTTGCACTATCGTATTTAAAAGCATTTAAATTAAAACATGGCCATCAACCAACCACTAGCAGACCGAATGCGTCCGAAAACGCTGGACGGATATATCGGGCAGAAGCACCTGGTTGGAGAAAATTCCATTTTGCGAAAAACCATAGAAACCGGGGTAATTCCCTCATTTATTCTATGGGGACCTCCGGGTGTAGGGAAAACTACTCTTGCTAAAATCATCGCTAATCAGCAAAACCGTCCTTTTTATACACTTAGTGCAGTCCATAGCGGGGTAAAAGATGTGCGCGAGACAATAGGAAAAGCCAAAAGCCAGCAGTTTTTTGACCGTCCCAATGCAATCCTTTTCATTGATGAGATTCACAGGTTTAATAAATCTCAACAAGACAGCTTGTTAAGCGCAGTGGAACAAGGTACTATCACCTTGATTGGGGCCACTACAGAGAACCCTTCTTTTGAAGTAATATCACCCCTCCTCTCCCGCTGTCAGGTGTATGTTTTAAAGCCACTGGATGAAGAGGCTATGCAGGAAATTCTGGATAAGGTCATAAAAGAAGATGTTGAGCTTAAAAATAAGAAAATAGAACTCAAAGAAACGGAAGCACTTTTCAGGCTTGCCGGCGGCGATGCACGTAAACTCCTTAATGCATTTGAACTAGTTATAAATACTGAATCCAGTAACAAAGTTACCATAACCAATGATATAGTTTTAGAGAGAGTACAAAAAAACATTGCCATGTACGACAAAGGCGGTGAACTGCATTATGATGTAATTTCTGCTTTTATTAAATCGATCAGGGGAAGTGATCCAAATGCAGCTGTATACTACCTTGCCCGTATGGTTGAGGGAGGCGAAGATCCAAAATTTATTGCCCGTCGTATGGTCATTCTTGCAGCTGAAGATATCGGACTGGCTAATCCCAATGCATTGTTGCTGGCAACCAATTGTTTCCAGGCCGTAAACCTGATCGGATGGCCGGAATCACGTATAATTCTTTCTGAATGTGCTATTTATCTTGCCACTTCACCAAAAAGTAATGCAGCATACATGGCCATTAATAATGCCCAGCAACTGGTTCGTGAAACCGGTGACCTTTCTATCCCTTTGCATATTCGCAATGCACCAACCAAACTGATGAAGGACCTGGATTATGGCAAGGATTATAAGTATGCGCATGATTATAAAGATCATTTTATTCAGGATGATTTTTTACCCAAAGAAATTTTAGGTAAAATATTATATGATCCGCAAAACAATGCTAGAGAAGACGAAATAAAGACGAAGCTTAAAAAAATGTGGAAAGATAAATACGGGTATTAATCAATGTATAATGTATAATGTATAATGTATAATGATATTCAAATTTCAGAAGAAATATGATACAAACAATTCCAAACATAAATCATCCTGGTTCAGGTAACTTTCTTCTAATAGCAGGTCCCTGTATAGTTGAAGGAGAAGAAATGGCATTTGATATTGCCAGGAAAATTAGAGCAATAACAGATAAGCTTCAAATCCCATATATCTTCAAAGCCTCCTATAAAAAAGCCAACCGGTCGAGGCTTGATTCGTTTACCGGCATAGGTGATATAGAAGCACTCACAATACTGTCAAATATAAAGAATGAACTGAAAATACCGGTAGTTACCGACATTCATTCTGAAGCAGAAGCTGAAATGGCCGCTGAATATGTCGATGTACTTCAAATACCTGCCTTTCTTTGCCGCCAGACTGAGCTTTTGGTTGCTGCAGCTAAAACTGGTAAAGCTGTAAATATTAAAAAAGGACAATTTCTGGCACCCGAATCCATGCAATTTGCCGCCCAAAAGGTTGTAGATGCCGGTAACAATAAAGTAATGTTAACCGAACGGGGTTCTACGTTTGGATACTACGATCTGGTTGTGGATTACAGGGGAATAATTGAAATGCAGAAAACCGGTTTTCCGGTAATTCTGGATGTTACTCACAGCTTGCAGCAACCTAATCAGGTTTCAGGAGTTGCGGGTGGTAAGCCAGAATTAATTGAAACTATTGCCCGAGCAGGCATAGCTGCCGGAGTGGATGGCATTTTTATTGAAACTCATCCCGAACCGGCAAAGGCTAAATCGGACGGGGCAAATATGCTTGCCCTTGAACAATTAGAAAACCTCCTTACCAGGCTCACTCAAATAAGAAAGATCATTAAAAATTTTTAGTTCTGAGATATTTTCATGAACATAAAAAATATCATTATTGCCCGAAAAAAAAGATACAATTGATAAAAGCGCTAAAGCGCAGTTTGCTTCATCATTGATTTTCAGTTTGCTAGAATTTCGGACTAAAGTCCATTTCACGATAGGGGCAATTATTACCTCCGGATAAATCCGGGGGCTATGTTTATCACAATATTAAAGCCATTTGCTACTTTATCATTTTTTTTCTGTCCATTGAAAATATATTTTTATATAACATTTTATTTTTCTTATTTAATTTTTTGTTTTATTTTTATATCATGAAAAACAGTGAATTACTATTTGGTTTGATGGCTTCATTTAATAAAGGGATCTATTCATTTGATGACCTGTACCATCTTTTCAAACCTTTTGATATTGCAGAAACCATTCTTCGCACAACACTTTCCCGTATGCATAAAAAAGAACAAATCATTATCGATAAAAGAGGCAGGGAAGCCTTCTACAGCTTAAGCAGGAAAGGTAATATTATAAGCAGAAATGTAGCTTACAGTTTTCATTCGCCCGACTGGAAAAAGTGGGACAACAGCTGGTGGGGCATAACCTACTCTATGCCCAATAACGCAAGCCGCGAGCGATATCAGTTGATAAAAAAGATGACTGCTTACAGGTTTGCAATGTTAAATGCAGGATTCTGGATAAGGCCTTACAACAAACATGAAGATATTGATAAGGTTTTTAACAATTCTGTCTATAATAAATACATCAAACTTTTACGCTTTTCCCCTTCCGGAGATTTTAGTATTAAAGAGGTACAGGAAGCATGGAAAATACATGAGATAAACAGAAATCTTATTGAGGCTTCATCCCTGTTGACGTTAAAAATGAATGGTATTGAAAGATTAACACCCGAGAAAGCCTTATTCGAGAAGATGATAACCGGGGAAGTTGCTGTATCTGCATTATTTACAGACCCTTTACTTCCACTAATATACTTTCCCAAGAACTGGAAAGGGGAAGAGTTACGAAAAAAATTTCAACTTTTCGATAAAAGGATGACAGAGATTTCGAAACCCTACTGGAGTATAATTTTTAAAAAAGGAGGCAGCAGCCTTTGCAGTGGCAGTCAGTCAGCAAAAAATCTTGAATGGAACAGAATGTAATGAATGAATACCTAATACCACAATCCATGAAAATTATTGACATTAACGAAACCAACAAACACCTTTATTTTGTGTGCCTGGAAGACTGGTCAGACGAAATGAAGGAAGCCGGTAATCACAAAGAATGCTGGTACAACAACATGAAAGACAAAGGCCTGCGTGTAAAATTTGCCATAGATGACAACGAAACCATAGGCGGAATGATACAATACCTGCCCATTGAAGAATCATTTGCAGAAGGAGATAATATGTACATGATCTATTGTATATGGGTACATGGATACAAAGAAGGACGGGGCAACTATAGAAAACGGGGCATGGGAAAAGCCCTTATAAAGGCTGCTGAAGAAGATGTGAGATCACTAGGAGCTGATGCCATTGTGGCTTGGGGATTATCCATTCCTGTTTGGATGAAAGCCAGGTGGTTTAAAAAACAGGGGTACAAAAAAGTGGATAAAAATAGTATTCAGGTGTTGCTATGGAAACCCTTTAAAGAATCTGTCTCTCCTCCAAGGTGGATAAAGAGGACAAAAGAACCCTTGTATACTTCAACCCCGGGCAAGCTATCAATAACAGCATTTAAAACCGGTTGGTGCCCTGCACAAAACATAGTCTACGAGCGGACCAAACGAGCCTGCAGTGAATTTAGTGATAAAATAGCATGGAAGGAATATGACACCCAAAACAGGGAAAATCTCATTAAATTCGGCCTCTCAGATAGTATTTTCATTGAAAATAAATTATTACGATCCGGACCACCCCCTTCATTTGAGAAAATTCAAAAGAAAATAAAAAAAGCAATAAAAAAATATCTTTAATAGAATCCTTCAAAAATCAATAATTCAACAAGTCGATAAATCAACAAATAATTTATGTGGCAAGACAAACTAAATAATGATCCCACGAAATGGCTTCTTGATAGTAATCCCTGGACCAGGTATAAAACAATTACAGAACTCCTGGACCGTTCAGAGAATGCATGTGCAGCCGTACAAACCAAGAAAGAAATGCTTGAAGACCCTTACATTCAACAACTTATTAAAGAGACCTCCAATTGGTGCCCTTCCGCTATTGGCAGGCATAACGATGCACAACTCTCACACTACAAATTACGCATGCTGGCTGACTTTGGAATAAATGCATATGATGCCGGACTAACTGAAATACTAAATAAAGCTACAGCCCACCAGGATGACAATCTTTACGCTATACGACAACAATTACCGGAAAAATCATTTACCAAGATTAATCCTGAGGCTGATGAATGGCATGCCCTGCCCTGTGACTCTCCTCTTATAGCATACACTCTTAAAATAATGGATTGGCAAGATCCCCTTCTAAACGAAAGCATAGAAATTTTAATCAACAAGTGGAATAATGCCAAATGATGGTTCTGTCACTTCTTTTTTGTAGAAGGGCATTACAAAAAACTTCGAATAGGTTGTCCTATGGCGGGCTTAATGACGTTAGAGTTACTCTCTGCATTACCGGAATTAAAAGAATCTGAATTTGCCAAAAATGCATTTGCTCCACTAAAATTTCATTTCGAATATGGCAAGTCCATCTACTTTTTTGGCCGCTCTAAAAAATTCTGGACCATAAAATATCCCTTTGTATGGTATAATGCATTATATATGGCCGATGTGCTTTCCCGTTTTCATTTTTGTAAGGACGATCCTCTCATGAAAGAACTCATTAACTGGATATTATCAAAACAGGATGAGAAAGGTCTATTCAAGCCCACATCTATGTTTCAGGCATATAAAGACTGGGATTTTTCTAATAAAAAGGAAGCCTCACCATGGATCACCTTTTTGTGTTGCAGGATATTGAAGAGATTTTATGATTAAGGAGCCCGAATTCAGGAGTCAGGAGTCCGTTTTGACCCTTACCTTTTTACTTTTGCCTTCTTCCTTTTGCATTAAATTTCACATTATAAATTCTCCATTCTCCATTTTATATTATTTTTCACTACTTTCCGATTAAATATTTAATGAAATTATGAAATGCCTTTATTTATATGCCGTCCCTACGGGACTTTGATGACCCCAGGTCATTTTTGTGATACCAATATTTTGTCCCTAACGGGACAGTCCCGTAGGGACGACATATTGGTAAACATTGTGTTAGAAAATGTTTCTAAGTCCCGTTA
>JAFGOZ010000604.1 GCA_016926235.1 Bacteroidales bacterium
AATTTTGTATTTTCTTCTGTTTTCATAATGAGTCAAGTAAATCATTTATCTTTTATACTTGACACACTTTTTTGAACAGTCTCTTCTAACAACTATCTACTAACTTCAACAGTTAAACAGAGAATTAACAGCTCCATAGGGGAGATATTGGTAACCCGGTACGCTGCCCCGGGAACAAGGAACTGATATAATTACGTACTACGCTTTTACACTGATCATGGGAAAATATTGCATGGTGCGTAACTATGACAAGATATAAACAATTCAACTCACGAAAGCTATCGGGATCATCAATTCATCATATCACAATTAAACAATTACACAGTTAAATAATTAATCAGTTACACTCCAGGTAGCTATCAGGATGGGTATCACACCACCTAATATTGGTAAGCCGTTGGAAATATTTACGCCGCTTTTCAACAAATAAGCAACTCATTCTTTCATATACATATTGAAATGACAAGATTTGAATGTAAAGCAACTATTTGCGTTAGTTATCCATCTGTTATCAAAACTAAACGGTTATGAAAAAAACGACGTTACTTTTCATTATCCTGCTATTCGCATACCTTACTTCAAATGCCCAGGGAGATACTGTTATTGTCTTACCCGTAAATCCCACTGTAAATGATAGTATTGAGATTGTTACTTATAAATGTAATTATGATATAACATCTTTCCTGATTGAGAATGATACGGTTATTTTTAAGCTCATGACCAACAGTTTGATTGATGCAGTGTGTGTTCTTTCTTATGATACGGTAAACATAGGAAAGCTGGAGCAAGGTGACTGGACACTAATGTATTATTATATCGATCAGGCTCTTACTAACGATGATTCAATTATTTATTCGAAAATAGTCAGCTTTAATATTGGTAGTGCAACCGGCTTAATTCCAAATCAGATGTCAGAAGAATGGAGGGTATATCCGGTTCCGGCAAAGGAAATAATAGTGATCGAAAACCAGACAGACAGACAGCTTGATTATGGAAATATAAAAATATCAATATTTGATCTGACAGGTAAAAAACTAAAAAGTGAATACATTACAGAAAATTTAACAAACGTTTACATCGGAGATTTAAGAACCGGAGGCTATATCCTTGAAATCACTGATAATTCTGAAATAACCAATACATTTGTAATAAAGGAATGATTACAAAGCGCATTGAAAATGGTTACTATATACATAGCTGGCCATTGTAACAAAATAAATACTTATGAAAAACACTGTTTATATCCTGGTTTCTTTATTGTTCATATTCTTATTCAGTGTATGTCAAAAGGAAGATGACTTGTTAAGTAATCCGGATAATATTGTTACCGATACTTTGGTAAATCGTCTGAATAATATTGTTACCGATACTCTGATAAGCCGTCCGGATTATATTGTTATAGATCCGGATGAACTTTTAGTTGTTCATACATATGATCCGTTTATTGAGGTTCATATTGAGTTTTCCGGGTGGTATGAGGATACTTTTAATATTGATATTAACGATGATGGTGTTAATGATATCCAGTTTGCCCACGATTATACTATTTTAAGACAAGAAACCGGGGGATTTAGTGAAATTCGATGTTTACATGACAATGTCTTCATAGAAACCTTTTTTCATATCGATACTCTGATCAGATTTAACACTATTGAGGGTGATACTTTATTGACAATTAATACCACAAATTATTCCGGTCAAGATGAGTATGAAAATTTTCAAATCTTTCGGATCGATTCAACATTATGCCCGGTAATTAAAAACAGCTCAGATACTATTCATGGATCATTAGAATGGCGATCAGGTTCTTTTACTCTATCAAATAGTTATTCAATGTATTGTGAATTAGACGGGAACGGTTTTGAATGTTATCCACAACAGAGGGTAAATTACCACCATGGCGCATGGATAGATATTGAAAATAAATTTATTGCGATAAAAATGGAAATTGAAGGTGAGGAATGGTATAGCTGGATTCAAATAAGTTGCTCGGTTGGAATATCAATATATCGTTATAGAAGGATCTGGGCGTGATATTACCTGACACAAGTGGTCATATAATGAGGTCAAAAATGTTATCACAATAGTCCCGACCGTCCCGAGAGATATCCGGATCGGAGTACCTACTTTTAATATTGCGAATCGTTGCCAGTAATTATAAATATATAATATTATGAAAACCCGAATTATTTTAACATGTATGTTGACTTTAATTCTACCTCGAATATTTAGTCAATATGATTTGGATGGTAATTTTGATTTAAATTTTGATGATAATTATGTATTAAATCATTTGACCATTGACACAATTTCAAATCCGAATAACATTTGGCAAGTTGCAGCTCCACAAAAAGGAGAATTTATACATGCATTTTCAGTCCCGAATGTAATTATAACAGATTCAGTTAATTCATATCCGGTTAATGATACTTCATCATTTATAATTACTAATGTGGCATTGGGCGAAGGATTTGACAATCAACATACTGTAATATTGGAAGGACAATACTTTGTGGATTCGGATTCTTTACAGGATTATGGAAAAATTGAGTTTTCACCAGACAACGGTGCAACATGGGTAGATTTATTCCATGACACAGTTCCCGTGAGTGAGTGGTATTGGTTATTTGATAAACCCGTATTAACTGGTAAATCTAATGGCTGGAAAAGTTTTGGTCTGAATCTGGCGCCGTTGGGAGCAGTATTTGACATAAATCATGGAGATACTGTGTAGTATCGATTTTCATTTATTAGTGACGCATTAGCAGATAATAACAGACCAGGATTAATGTTTGACAATTTACATTTTGAGGATTGGTTTGAAACAGGGATACAGGAACAAGGATATAGTCTTATTAAAAGTATTTGTTACCCCAATCCAACAAGAAATCAATTAACAATTGAATTTGAAAATGAAAATAATTCAATATTTGAATTCGAGCTGTTTGATGCACTCGGGAGAAAAACAATATTCATATCAAATATCACGGGACAAGAGTTATCGGTTGACTCAGGTAAATTGCATTCAGGACTATTTTATTATAGGATAATTAATAAGAGCCAAAACAAATTCACAGTCGGGACATTCATTAAGAATTAGTATAAACTGCTGACAACTCACATATTGCGCACACCTATAATTAGCCCCAAAATTTAGACAACAAGTATAATTAGATTTTTAATAAACTTGTTGTTATGAAAAAAAGAAAAACTTACAGCGC
>JAFGOZ010000605.1 GCA_016926235.1 Bacteroidales bacterium
TAGATCGAATTCTATAAAAGATATTTATTATCGTCAAGAGCTAATAGGAGATTTGACCCCTTTATTTTATTATCGTCAAGAGCTAATAGGAGATTTGACCCCTTTATACACGGCTTGCATATGTCGCTTTACGTACTCCGCCAATCCCTCAAAGACTCTTGAAATTGGCGGAATCTCGATGGTAATCAGATAAAATTATACACAATAAACCATGTAATATATTACCTATAAATGGTGATAAATTACATAATACTTTGGCATTTTTTTACATAATTATAATTTTGCTATTGTATCCACTTCTTAACTAATTGATATGACATGATAATATCAGCTAGCCAAAAACATTAATTATTGGCATAGTTTTTGCTTGATTAAACAAACAACAATTGTCTTATATTTTCCTTAAAAACATTATTTAGTTTTCTCCCGTAACTTTGGTTGGGTTACTAATAGCTCTTTATCTGGCTAAATGTATATTGCATAAATAAAAAAGAGGAGGAATTGAACTTGAATAAATATATAAATGTTAAAGTATTATTTCTTATATTTTCATTTTTAATGATCTTTGCTGGCAGAATTCAAGCAACTCCCGTTAAAGTGACACTTTCTGGAACTTTAACAAGTATGGGTGGTTCGTTTAATTATACGGATTTAGTCATTGGCGAAGAATATGATATTTATACATCTACATTTGATACTGATGGAGAATTTTATAATCACTACGATGCTAATGGAAATATAATTAATACACTTTACCCTTCTGTTGATGGTATGACATATTCAAATGCGCATACTGAATTCAGCCAGATAATGGAATCGACTTTTGCTCCTTATGAACTTTATGCTGTCGATCCGTCATCATTATCATATAAGGATTATGCAGTGATTGATACTAATTTCACCTTTTTCGATAAAATGTATGGCATTGGCTATACCGATAACCACAAGCTTATGACTAGTAATATATATATAGATGAAGATAGAGGCGGTGCATACTATCATGATACGGCTATTTTAATTTTTGCACCTGATGATGGGATGAGGAATTTTTGGGTCTTACAATTTACTGGTGAATTTACATTTACAATTACTCCAACCAATCCTGTCCCAGAACCAGCTACAATGCTTCTTCTTGGGTCAGGTATAGTTGGACTTGCAGGTTTCAGGAGAAAGTTTAAAAAGTCATAATTAATATATCAATAAAAAAACACAGGCAGGGTCCGTTGTGGCTCTGCCTTTTTGTTTTGTTGAAACAATGATCTATAAATTACATATTTTTACAGTATCGCAAAATTATAGACTTCTATAAGAAGTAGTAACATTAGATATCTTGCCAAATCCCAAATTATCACACATGGTGAAAATCATGGATATCTGATACATATCTGCAAATCCTAATTAATCTGGGTAAACCTCCGGCTTTGCCGGAGTGACTCCCAGAGTTTGACAATTCCAGGAACATAAGTAAGCCTCCAATGTCCAAGTGTCAGTAACAGTTTAGTCGGTTACTGATAGAAGATGAAAACATATAGGATGTAACAAATCAAGCTGAATTGGAGTATAAGGCATTCTGAGCAGCATCGGTATTTTCAAGGAAAAGAGTTTTAAAAAAGGAAAGAGGATGACACCCCTGTCTTTTGGCTGTTAACAGCAGGCTTGGTAACACGCTATGGGAGTGTGACCCATCGGGAGATCGTGTACCGAAGCAAACCTTTCTAAAAATAACGATATTCCTTAAAGATTGTTCGGCATGGTTATTAGTAGGTTGAACACCCGGATATTTGAGGAAAGTAAAAAGTTTATTGTATTCCTTATTATCGTCCAGGATTCTCTTTCTGAAGTTTTCAGCTTTTTTGTCCTTTAATTTTCTTATTGCGATTGAGTCAATGGCAGAATAAAGACGGAGCCTAAAGGGACCGGCTCGATTCCATGAGATATCACCATCGATAAATTTATGACCTATTTCACAAGCCTTTTTGAATAATTTTATTACAGCTGCAAATACCGGTTAAAAAATCCACCCTGTCCGGAAGGTTGGTTCCAACGAATCCGGGCAGGAGGTTCCACTGGTTCCGGTGAAGAACCATGTTACAAATTGTTTTTAAATTTTCTTTTTATTTTTTATACCGTAAACCTCCCTCATTGATTTATCATTGTCTTTATCAATGTACTGTATTTCAATGGGATAAGAATCATGAACAATCCGGTCAAGAATAGCATCAGCTAAAGTGGCTTCTGCTATTTTCTTATGCCAGCCAGCAGGAGCAAACTGAGAGCAAAAAATTGTTGATGCATTTTTATGGCGTGCGTGGATTATTTCCAGTAAATCCCTTGCCTCTGTTTCGATTAAGGATACCAGCATCCATTCATCCAAAATCAGAAGACTGTATTTTTTATACTGATTAATGACCTTCTTGAAGCACCCCTCCCCACGGGCAATGGCGAGTTCAGCAAGGAGCTCGGGTAGGCGGATATACTTAACAGTATAGTAATGTTTGCACGCTTCCATACCTAAAGCACATGCGATGTATGATTTTCCAGCACCAGTGGCTCCAAGAACGATAACATTGTGCTTCTCAATAATGAATTCACAGGTAGATAATCGTTCAATAAGGCTTTTGTTAAGTTTTCTTCCTGAACGATAATTGATATCAGCAATAGAAGCTGAAGGCTGGTCAAATGAGGCATTCCTGATCAGCCTATGGAGGCGAACCTATGATTTTATTTTTATAGCCGGATTATTACCTTTAGTATTTAATGTTTTTTGATCATTTTATTTGCTACGAGTAAATACTAAAATGATTAACATAATAATTACCAATAAACCGCCGAAACCTTGTATAGTGTCAACAGGTTCCTGACCAAATAAGAAACCAATGATTGTCACAACTATCCATGATATTATAAAAGAAATGTAAGTGTAATTTTTACAAGACAATTTTTGTCTAATTTTTATTCTATAAAAAATATATGGAATTAAACACAAAATAGCAGCCACTGCAAACCCTGCGCCCATATAATCAGCAAACCTGCTAGATAGTTTATCACCTAGAATAAATCCAACTATCGTTATTGAAACCATAGTTATTATGAAAACAAGTAAAGTAATATTTTTAGTAGGAATTCCTTTTTTAATATTAAGCCGATATGAAATATATGTTATTACAGAAAGCAGTATAGCAGGGAAAAGACTAAGTACGAATCCTGTAATAATACGGTTGAATAGTTCCATTACTTTATGCTCCATTTATTAAGGATTTTAAGTTTTAATATATTTGATGCTAACGCCGCAAATCACCGGCTGCCAAAAGCTGCAGAGCGAGGAACGAGCAGCGCAGATTTTGGCAGTCCGAGTGAATTTGCCTTGTTATACGCTTTATTTATATAAATCATTAGCATCTTCAGTAAGCGCCCAATCCTTCATATCATCCATGACCTGCTTAGACATAAAATCGAAAACATCTTCATATTGACTGCATACAATATCCCAGTTTCGGTCGGATACATCTGATGAAAATACTGGATGAAAATAGATAACCTTATCGGTTATTTTCCCATCAACAACTTCTAATCCCGCAAAATCATCACAATCTTGGCGGCTAGCAAAAACGAACACCTTTCGATTTTTAATGTCCTCTCGCTCAAATGCCTTAGCAGCCCCCTTAAAATCATCAACATTACTTATCAAGTGCCATGGCGTAAAACTATGTAAGTTTTGAATCAAAAACCACCTGAGTGCATTTGGCCAGTTTGAATTTATTTTTGATAACTCCATGTGATACCTTTTTGCGTATAAACCCCGCAATAAGGGGTTTGCGGGTTAATGGCATCGATGGTTGATAAAGTATGAAGACCATTGATATTACTGAATTCCAATCGGCAAGAAAAACCAGCAAATCCCCTTGATTGCATTGTTGTGTGCCGGGCTGGCCCGGCTGCTAATTGGTGATGCGGAGGTATTTATGA
>JAFGOZ010000606.1 GCA_016926235.1 Bacteroidales bacterium
AAATTGAAATGATGTATATTTGAAGAAGATAAAAGTACACTTTAGCAATTAACTAAAAAGTGTCCGAATTTATTTGAAGTCAAACACACCATTGAGAATATCATCACTTAGAGAGCTTAAAGGATATGAAACACCTATGGATCGAAGAAAAGCACCAAATAAATTAAGGTTTGCGTAACTTATTGCCCAACGATTAACTTCAATTTGATCCATCCAGTGAGGACAAATACCTGATACCCATTGATCAAAAAGTAATCGTTCATTAATATACTTTTCTTCAATCTTTTCTCTTTGTTCAAAAGTCAGATCACTGAGTTTCTTATGGGAATATTCCGGGTATTTAAATACCGGATGGCCATCCTGATTAAATACCACATAGGACTTTAGTTCTTCGGGAAGGGAAGAGACTATATCAGAGTTAAAACAATTACAACTACGACGTACTGAAAAATCAACTCCCATGTATCTAATTTATTTTATTTGTTTACCGCACAATGAGAACTATTCCTCCAAAAACATCCATTTTCCTCTGACTCCAAGTGCTATTTCGCTATCAATATGAGTAGCAGCAAAGTCAAAATCACTTCTTATTTGCCCAATAGTAATGATGTTATTATTTTTCTCAGTAATCTGACCTATATAATACTGTGAGTTTTTATCCCAGAAGTTAAGGTTTTCAACAATCAATAACATTCTTTTATTATCAGGATAATCGACAAGCTTTAATTCTTCCATTTCCCTGGAATAATTAAAAAGACGCTTATTAACATAAATTACCTGAGTAATTCTGTGTTTATCAAAATAGTTACAATAATCCTCAAACTGCTTTTTCAGATAGTCATACGTTACAAACTCTTTCAAGTCACCAGAAAAGTTTGGATTGGGTTGTAAAAAAGTTTCATATTCTTTCATTTCATCAGATACTCCTTTTACCAAACCGATTAAACTGGATATATTATTGCATATTACAAAGAGAGGTGTTGGAGATTTAGCAGCATACTTCAGTGATTTAATAAATTGATCTTCCTTCACTTTGCTCACATCGTCAAAATTTTTCATATTGAATATAAGTTAGTATAATTTATCAAGCTGTCAATTTGTTATCTAGAATTCCTGTTGACAAATATTTGTTTTTATCAATTTCATAATTTTTATTTTGACTATCTGCCCAGACTATAAATTCACTCTTCATCCGGCAAATAGTCTAACACCATTTTATCGATTTTTGCGAGCTTTGAAACAAGATCATGATCTTTTAAGACTTTCTCCGGGACATACTGTATAATAATAGGCTTTTCTCTGTATGCCTTTAGTAAGATCTCCGGGTCCTTCCTTAAACGCTTTGATGCAAACTCAAATGCAAAAGGAGTATGATCTATTGCTTTCAAAACAAGATCTTTATCATTTTTCAACCTTGTGGAAGCAAAAATAAGCGGGGATTGTTCAAAAGGGTGTTCAATAGCTGCCATTACTATTTCACGATCATCTTTCAGCTCCTTACCAGCATATTGAAGATTAGATCCGTGAAATCTTACTGCTTCCAGCACAATTTCTTTATCATATTTGAAGGGTTCATAAGCATATTCCAAAACACTGGCATTGACCTTTACCGCTTGTAATACAAATTCACGGTCGCTTTTCAATGCATTTGATGCATATTTGAAGATTCCGTATCTGGAGAATATTTTTTTACTTTTGAGCGCAGTCATAACAATATCCGGATCATTCCTTAATTCAGTAGATGCATATTGCAATCCGCTGCCATTTTTGCTTACTGCTTTATTAACTAATTCATAGTCACTTCTCAACTTTTTTGAAATGTACATCATTGAAAAGGAAGGAAATTCTTTACCTTCACAGACCACTTTAAAAATAAAATCGCGATCGTTTAGATAACTTTTGTTTGCATATTCTAGTGCAAGTGCATCAGATTTAGCAGCCTCCAATACAATCTCATCATCATTTTTTAATCGGTCCGAAGCAAATTCCAGTGCTCCACCATAATTCTTAACAGCTTCAAGAACAATTTCTTTGTCATTTCTCTGGTATTCTTTTCCATATTTAAGCTCACGCCCATTGGTTTTCACTGCATTTAAGATAATCTCACGATCATCCAGCATTTCTTCAGGAACAAATTGTAATATGGGATAGCGTCTTTTTGTTTTGGGCTTGAGCTTTAAGGCTGCTAATATTATTTCTTTGTTTTTTCGCAACCTAAGAGATGCGAATTCGAGCGCTTCACCACGATTACTCACCGCTGCGAGTACTATATCATAATCATCTTTGCATTCATCCGAAACATCATTCAAGTTCATGGCATATTCTTTAACCATAGACATTGCCTGGTCCTTATCATTTCTCTTATTTTCAGACGAATTATCTATTTCCATATTGGCAACTTATCGTAGAATCCTTTGCATTGATCCATTCCCGGATACATATGCAAATGATTCATAACATCAAATAAATAAGATCAAATATATGCAATAAATTTATTCCGTTCTAGACCACTCATTAAGCGTAAAATAATTAATGTATTCAACTATACTGAAATTCATTATTTTAGCGTTAGAAGTTATCAGCATGCAAAATCCTATTGTAAATAAGTATTATACCCGATTCGAAAAGCTGGGCCTTAAAAAGCACAAAGTTCCACAGGAAGAAATTGATTTCCTGGAAAAGCTTAGCCCGGATGAACAGTTTATAGCCTTTATTGAAGAAAACAGATTCAAGAAGAAAAGGATCCAGATTAAAAGAACCATTACAAATATCATTTGCTTTTTAGTCTTTATGGCCATGATAATATTGTTACTGGAATATTATTTTCTATGGGCTGGCCTGGCATTTATAATTCTTGCTGCACTCCTGATCATCAGTAAAAGATATCAAACCAGAAGTGAGATCTATGATTATGAGCTTGCATTCCATAAAATGATGCAAAAATCTTTGCTTGAAAAAACATTCCGTTAAAACTTCAAATGAGCCCTATGAATAAAAAAAAAGAACTGAGAGTAGTAAAAGTTGCCGAAATTGGGAATATGGTTAGTATTGAGGATTGTATCGGGGCAATAAATGATGCAATGAAAAGATGCAACCATGAGAGCACTGTCTGGGCTACTTACCAGGCTGTGGTTGATATGCTTAAAACAATTAACGAAACATATGAACTAGAATTTAAAAGTGGTATTCAACCCGATGACCTGGGGCTTCTGGTCAAGTCTATCGAACTTAATGACTTCCTGAAAAATTAAAAAATCTGAAATTATTCCCTGATGCAAACGAGGTAAGGCTATTATCTTATTTGCATTAAAGAAGATGGCAGACAAGTCTTTATAACTGGCCGAATATACTGAATCAACTAACAATCTATTACGAAGACAGAATTTTAGGAAATGACACACTTAAATGAACATTCCCACTGATGTTAGAGAGAATAGAAGCAATTACTAAGATTTTAGAATTGCTTTAATAAATTTACCCCACTCACCATATCTTATTTCTTTGTTACCTCTACTATTCTTTAAACAGAATGCACTATATGGTTTTAATCCTTCTACTGTTTCCTTAAAATAATTGAATGAATTTTTTCTTACGGGATTTGCTACCTCTTCTAAAGTTAAGTAAATAAAATTGATATTGGGGTGCTTTTCATTAATTTTTTGATAAGTTTCTTTCATTCTATCAAGCTTTGATTTAAGGTCTTTTTGGGGGGCAAAAATCCCTTGAGCCTTAAATTCTATAGCACATTTTATATCATCAGGATCATAGCAATTTGTATTATCTACTGGTTTGGTTTCAGGGTTTATTATTAATAGATCAAATTCAGTTGGGAACCCCTTTATATATGCATTTGGTTCACTTACCTGATAAGATGGATAGATTGATTCTTTGATAAAATGTCCAAAGACTCTATTACAAATATCCCCGGATAGCTTCTTCCATTCTTTCGTCACCACCTTACACCCTGCACCCTTCATAGCAACATCAATTCTTTTGATAATTTGTTTTTCTATCATCATAATCGATTAAAAAAATACTTTGGAGTTTAACTGTTTAACGTCATCGTTGTCCTCACTAGCTAATTTAAAGTTTTAATGTATGATTTACATTAAGGCAATATTAAAACAACACTATTAGATACCGGCGGAAAGATAATATTAAATGGCGACAAAATCATTTTCACCTTAAATCACATCTATTTTTTTGCTTAACATTCCATTTGGCAGTTTGTAAAATTTTCCTTATCTTATATAGTATACCAAAAAACATTAAAAGTGAAGCACATAGCCTTATACGCACGCGTCAAAAGCTATCCGAAAATAAATGTTGTCTTCATATTGATACCTTTCGAACAAGATAGACGCAATAATTAGGCAAGGATTAAAGGCTAAGTTTATCATTTTACAGCAGCACTCACCGCAGTACACAAAAATAACCCCCTGTTATAATATTTATTACCAGGGGGTTATTGCATTTTAATCGTACCCGGAGCCGG
>JAFGOZ010000607.1 GCA_016926235.1 Bacteroidales bacterium
GTTTTAATAGTTGCATAAAGTATTTTATGAGCTTCTATCATTTGCTTGAGAGAATATTCTTATCAGTTTGCAATTGTGCCGGCTCGTGAAGATTATTAGATTGTTCCGGCAGGTTGCCCTGTCGGCCGGCGGAGTTACTTTCCGCCGACCCGGACATTACAGCAGCGCGAACAGGAACCTCTTTACGTGTTGGATATGGTGTTCCACAGGTACGACATTGTGGAACTTTGCGTTTTGGAGTTGGAAGAAAACCGATAGAAATAAAATGATGACGAATCTTATTGCTATTAGAACGACCGATCTTGTCTTTTCGACCAGAGATAAAGTGATAGACATCCTGGAAACGAACGCCAATTTCTTTAGATACAGAATAAGGCGTTTTTCCACTCTGAGCGAGTTTTTTTCTCAGATCGACCAAAGTATCACCTCCGGCACTTCGGGAAAAATCCGAATAGCTATGATGCTTAATGGATGCCCGTTAAAAAAGCGATTCAATAGTAAACTAACTTGCATATGGTTCTCGCGTAGAGGTTGAGTTATTTTTTAAGAAAAGAGGACCATGGCAGGCGGCAGAAATGAGATATTCACCAACTGAAAGATTGACGATAGGAATCCAAGTATTTCTTGCTGAGGAACCATGAAATATATTATTCAGATTAATCCGGAATTTTCTTTTATCAGAAGTAACAAGAATGACATCCACATTAAAACTTGCTGTGGGTTGCACTGTAAGAATTCTTTCATCTTTATGGATTGGGAAATCTGGAAGGTTATTAGCGGCTTCTTCTCCCTTAGTAATAAACACGAAGCCGAATTTACTGATATGCAAAGCATAACCGTCACAAAGGTTGTCATATATTTTAATCATGATGTAATTCCTGTTCTTTTTTGGCGCAAGTAATCGAGGATTTTAAAATGGAGATTCGGCCGTTGACCGCTAATAGCCATATTGATAGCATTGCGTTTTACTCTGAAATGCTTCATAAGAGCTACGCGATCTGTATCCTTTTGAAGCATCAGGATAAGAATGGCTTTGGTATTGAGTTTTCTTTTAGGTTTTTTCATGATATATTGGCCTGTTAAATATGAGTTTATTAACCACAGCTAAAATACATAAACTAAGAAGTATTGTCAAGTGAAAAGTTCAGAAAATACGAAGTTGTATAAAGAAGAGGTTTTACAACGATTTATTGAATTTGGGCAATCTAAATTCGGAACCGATCATGGTTGGCAAAAAAAATATGCAGAAGCACTCGAAATGAAACAACAACAAATGAGCGATATATTATCTATGCGCTCACCTATAGGTGCAAAAATTCGAGAAAAGATGCAGACACTTTTGGGATGCGATACTATGTGGTTAATAACAGGAAATACAAAGGAAGAGCTAGATGAAAAATTGATTGCGATGAGGAAGAGAATCGCAGCAGAGGAAATGACAAAGGATGTCAGAGAGATGCTAGAAATTCTTCGTAAAGAAGGTATCAATACAGCTGAGCCGCTAAAAGAGATATTTGATAATTACAGAAAAATGCAGGATATTATAGCTAACTCAACTGCGCTACAATCATCAAAAACAAAAAAACGGGGAAGAGGCAAATAAATTATTAGAATACATCCCTTAACTTTATTGTAAGGGGCCAGCAAGCCCCGATTCGTTGGCGCGGATCGGGGCTATATATTTAAAATTATGTGAATGTAAAATGGAGGCATTCATGGATGAAATTAAAAATATCATAGAAATTTTTAAAAGGGGATTGAATTCTAAATCAGCCATAGGCGCTTTAAAAGGAATTGGATTTACTAAATGGGAAGAGAAAAAAATGATGGGTACAAAAACACTGATTGGTGAAAGCAAGACCGGCCGTATAGCATGCATGATCAATCTTAATGGTGAAATATATTCGGCAGTATATAATGATATATTGGGAAGGACAGTTAAAACTATTGTACAATCTCAAGCTGGCTCTGTGGGAAAAATTATTGAATAGAAGAGCTGAAGGAAAAAATAATGGTAGGCAGAGAAAGAGCCTCTGTATTATCAGCTGAGGCTGCGATTCTAATATCTGAAGGTAAACATGAAGAAGCATTAGTCAAAATAAATGAATCAATTTCTTGTAATCCTATCAATCAATGTAGTTGGATGATGAAATGTATTTGTCTTCAAGCCTTAGGAAATAGAGAGGAAACAAAAACTGCCATTGAAAAGGCATTAACAATAGTTGTTGATGATGAATGTAGGTTATTATTAAAATATATGCTATCAATCGTAAAATAAGGATCAATGTTGATAAAAATACTCCTGCGCTCCAACTCCCCTAAGGACGCAGGTATTATGATGCCCCGGTTTCCCCACTGATAGCACAAAGCCGGGGCATTGCTTTTAATTATCAAAAAAGCCATATTTATAATGAGGCTTATCTAACAGGTGGAGATCTAAGAAGTAAGTTTCAAGCGTCAAGATTTAACATAAATGATTATTAAAATCGATGTAATAATATTATGTATTCTACCGTTTGCTCTAGTTTGATATTGAATTGATATAATATTTCTTCGTTAATAATTGGAAGGATGATCCAATGAAACAGCTTACGACATCAAAAAGGAGAAAACTTTTATCGGCCCTTAGGAGTTATAGAAAAGAATACCTTATAGGTAAATACTCTGACTTAGATGAATCTGGAACACGATTGATGATTAACTCGTTTTTGACTGATACTTTGGGTTTCACAAGTATCGATGAAGTAAAGACTGAATACATGATAAGAGGAACTTATGCCGATTATATTATTCAAGTGAAGGGAAAGAGATATTTTATTGTTGAGGTAAAGTCGATGGGTCTTGATCTCTCACCAAAACATCTCAGACAGGCAGTAAACTATGCGGCAAACGAAGGCATTGAATGGGCACTCTTAACAAATGGAAAACGATTCGATTTTTATCGAATTATTTTCAGCAAGCCCATTGATTCCCGAAAGGTATTCTCAGTTAATCTATCAGAAGAAAGCCAATTAAAAACAGCAACTGAGTATCTACAATATATAACAAGAACACTTATTCTTCAAAAGGGTTTAGAAAATCTATGGCATAAGTATTCAGCATTAGAACCCTCGAATATTTCAAAATTACTTTATTCCAAACCGATAGTTAATTACTTGAGACGACAACTCAGGAAAAATTATAAAACCAAGTTCGATGATGATGAAATTAAAACAGTCTTAAAAAGAGTCATTGAGGAAAGAGTGGAATGCGTAAAGCTAAAAAAAACCAAAAAGATAAAACGTATGAAAAAACAAAAAATCCTTACGCCTTCTGGAGAGTCAACTCCAATTACCGCTAAAGCAGCGATGTAATAGAAGGAGGGCGATATGGCTTTTTTCAAGTGAGGAACAAAAGGGATGGGTTTATCTAACAGGCGGAGATCGAAGAAAAAGTCTTTGAGCGTCAAGATAATAATTTCTTGTCATACTAGAATGTTTTTAGCAGATGTCCATAAAGGAGATATTGTATGAAAACAATAACTTGGAGCGAACGCTTTTCGGTCGGAGTGAAGGAAATCGATCTTCAACATCGTGAACTTCTTGATATAATAAATAAAATTATTGAATCAATTGAAAATAAGAAAGAATGGCATACGACATCGACTATTTTAAATTCTCTTATCAATTATGCCTATAATCATTTTGCTACTGAAGAGCGACTCATGCAAAAAGCCGATTACCCTGATTTATTAAGGCATGTCGATTTGCATCTTGAATTCATAAGAAAAGTGTTTCAACTGGAGCAGGAAGTATTGTTAAAAGGGACTGAGGTGCAACATGAAATCTTCCAGTTTTTAGTTGGTTGGTATAGTAATCATGTTCTTGTTGTTGATAGGGAATATATGGGTAGTATGGCAGCCAAAGGGATAAAGTAAAAGGTGGATACGACAGATGCTAATATGAATGGTTGTTGGGGAGTATCATGAAATTTTTCTTACCATATATACCGGATTCGAAACAAGCTGAAGTAACATATATAGAAATTAAAACACGTGTATCCGAACAGATGCATGCTAATATCACAACCAGGCGAATCTTTTCCATCGATTATGAACGCGATCAGAAAAAATATCATATCGAAATCGGACAAATTATTAAAGATGTGAAAGAAATAGCTTTTACTATCTTCGAATGCGCTAATATGTATTATGTATGCACATCGAATAGAGGTGTTGTTCGCGGCATGCCGCTTATTATAGACAATTATGAGATCCGTCTTGTTACTGATTTTGAAGAGTGAATAACAATTACCAAGGAGGGAGATATGCATTTTGTCGATGTGAAAAATAAAAAAGGAACAGCAGACAAATTACCACCATCAGGTTATACGAGCTGGCTAGATTTTTGGGAAAAGAAAAAAGGAATGGGATCGGGTAAATGCGAAGTAATATCATGTACCAAAAAATCTGATGTCGGTGGGCACGTAATAATAATCAGCGAAGGTAACAAAGAATACATATTGCCTATGTGCTATAACTGCAATAACAAGCCTGAGGATGAAATTTTTAAAGCATGGGAAAGCGATCTGGTGGCGGTGGAGTGAGGTAAAGCACGGTGAAGAATAGCCAAAAGAGGTTTACTGAATATCCTGAAGGGATACATTTGGCAGATCCAATTAGAGGTAAGGCAAACAAACAATTATTTATGATAGGAAATTATAATGATCGATAGACGAGCTTTTATAGTTGAATTCCTTAAATCAATGTCAGATTATCTAAAGTATTTAACTGGTTTATCAACAGGCTCACTCATTTTGCTAACCACCTTTTTAGATAAATTATTTATTCAACCAGTCTGGAAGTATTTAGTTTCTATTTCATTAATAAGTTTTATGATTTCTGTTTTTACATCAGTCATTGCACAGACAATGTTAGTGTTTCTGTTGTCTAAACTTGACCCTGAATCATCAAGAAGATTTTTGGTAAGTGTTTTTATGTATGCAATTATTTTTACTTGGATTGCGTTTATGATTGGAATAATATCTTTAACTACTTTTGCGTTGAAAAATCTTTAATGGCGTCGTAACCGCTTTAAAAAGAAATGAAATTATTATACACTAATTTGATTTAATTAAAATCTAACATTATGTGATAAAGAAAATGTTGTAAATTGGGTTTATGTGTGGATTGAAATATTTCATTATATATATATTGAAGATCGGTAGCTTTTGATAGACACTGTGTTTGATCTAAATTAGATTTTATTTCTTCGTTTATTTTTATAACGATGGAAGAGATGCTACCATTTAAAATATATGCCACCATGCATCCTCTTCCTTTATAGATACCATTGATATATTTACCCATTCCAGCGTCTGAAATATATTCTTTGACAAGCTGACTGGCTTTTCTACTGCCTGTATCGTTTTCAACTAATATTTTCGCTTCTATCCCATATTTTATTCTATTCTTCGTGTCCCAATTCTCGAAGTGAATATCAAATCGCTTGGCTGTTTTTGCGTTCTTTTCAACACTCTCTGTGACTTCAGGATATTCCCAAGATACTCCGCACCATAATCCCTTTTTGGATATTATGCTATCTATTGCTTCATACATAGAGATACTTATCTGTGGTTCATCAATCTTTGTAACCTGTTTATTAGGAATTCTAATGTAATTATATGCTTCGCCCATTAAATTAAAAACAAGAACTTCGAATGATTTGATAGCATCTTCAGGTTGTATAGGTGAAACATATCCAACCGCTTTGATTATATTTTCTGATCCGCTCAATATTCCCATATCACAATCATCGATTTATAAATTCAAGAAAGAGTTCATCGGCATCATTCAATGCTTGCGATATAGACCAAAAGCGTTTTTGATTAGGTTTGATCAAATAAATACAATTACTCTTATAGTACTTAATTACTTTTCGGAAATAAACACTTTCCGAGTGTTTCTCATAAACAGAATGATTGATTTCATTTAAAATATCATCAAACTTTTTATTAGAAGATGATTCTTCCTTTCTATCGGAATGTATAGCAATAGCTTTCAGAGGAAATCTATCATTATTTGTTTCAAGTATCTCCAGCCACAATTGGTTACCGCTGAATTTGAGTAATGAGTTTATTGCATCTGTAAATGTTTTTACATAAGGATTTAGATCTTTAACGATATTTTCCGCGTGACTGGCTTTATATCTGCCGTGTAGTATAGTACTGTAGTTTAAAACATCTTGGATTAAATTCTGATCTTTGTTTGAAATACCAAACTCTTTAAAAATAATTTCATCTATTTGATTATAATAATTTTGAATTTGTTGTTCCGCATCAACAAGATTATTATTCCTTATCTTAATAATTTTATCAAGGATTGCAGACAATTTATTAATCGTAACTTTTTGCATATTGGCAGGCAGAATGGGGAATGAAATAGCATCGTTATTTTGTACGCGTCCCCCTTTGTCTATTCCCCAAGAAGAACTTGTTAGAAAGAAATAGTACTCAGCAAGAGATGAATTTAAACAGGCTACAAGAGCTTTGTGAAAATTCACATTCTCTTTTCGTATGGAAATACCATATGCAGAGCTTTTATAGGCACATTTGTAATCGATATATGAACAACAAAATTTTGATTTTTTTGAACCTTCATTTATTAATACGATTGGCTTATTAAAAATATTGTGCCGATTAGCTCGATACTTTTGATGATCTTTTAATAATTTTTTTAGTCCTCGTTTAGGTGTATAATACTGCTGAATACGGTCGGGTGGTATAAAATAATGTTGTGCAAGCGAAGGATTCCCTGCCGGTTGTGTTTTTTCCTTTTTCTTTAATCCTATTCCTTTTTCCAATTTATCTATGGTTTCGTCGATGCTTTTGATTTTCTTTATTCGTTCTATGAGCTTCATATCTCTAAGATTTCCCCACATAGCAATTTTAAAGATCCTAGAATTATTCTTAGTGATTTCGTGTAATGGAATATATTTAATTTCAGAAGCGTCAATTATAATTATTTGCCTGTTCTTAATCGTCTTAACGCTTTTGGGTATGCAATATATGATGTGATCTTTTTGCGTATCATTGTTCTCTGATTCTCTCGATCTATATATAATTACGGCTGCGGGGGCTTTTGCATTCTTAAAAATTACATCTCTAATAACAGATAAGTTGATGATGGCTTCGACAGAATTATCTTTAAAAAACCTTTTCCGGAATATTTCATATACATCCATTGTATTAAAAAGGACTTTTGCGGTACTGACTAAAGCAATCTTTTCGCGTGGAGCAATAGACGACATTTTATCCAAGTATGCACACATAATTTGTTCGGGAAGATTGTGCTTGGATATATATTTTTTAACAGTTTCTTCTAAACTGCCCATTTTCCAAGGAGGATTTCCAATGACGATGTCAAATCTAGTCTTAAAAACATCAAGATTATCATCAAAGGTGTTGAACTGGAAAAGATTATTACCTGGATTATTACTTTCACGTTCTGCTAATTCTTTTTTATCACTCCAACGAACCAAAGGTTTAAAAAATTTTACATTAGTTAAGACTTCTCTCGGATTCGTATAATTTAACATCGTTAAATACAAACTGAATGCTGCTACCTTGATTGCATCTGGATTCAATTCGATCCCATGGATACAATTAAGTAAAATATCTTCCAATACATCTTTTGTCACTTCTTCTTTGATATTAGCATACTTCCAACGAGCAATCAGCCTCTTATAACTTTCGACTAAAAATATTCCAGATCCGCACGCGGGATCAAGAATTTTTAGATCATATCTAGTATTATTTTTATCTGGCCATGGTAAAACTTCATTTAATACGAAATCTACAAGCATGGAGGGAGTATAATAAGCACCTTTCTTCCTAATCTCTCCTTGACCTTCTTCACTCATAAATTCTTCGTAAATAGAACTAATAAGTTCTATTGGAATGTACTGGAATTGAAACATTGACCATAACACTTGCTGTTGTGTATTAACATCATTCCCATAGAAACAATCTCTCACTATTTGAAGAATATCATTGCAGTATTTGCCATACCTGATAAGTCTTTCTTCTTGTTTTGATACAGGGAAAAGGTCTCCATTTAACTTTTCTTTGAGATAATTAAATCTGCGATAAACTTTGTCGGGTGTTTTTAGCAAATCAAAGAAAATTATTTCATTATTTTCTTTAGAAGGATATATTTCTCTATCTTCTAGATATAACGCAAACAAACTTCTACCTAGTAAATCGTGTATCACATTGAATGGTATCTTAAATTTGTTATATAGAACATCCCTTGTATCAGAGAGATTCTTGACTAATTTTCTATCAACTCGGTTTTGTATCTTTAACTTCTTACCAAGCTGACCATTCTCCCATATTGCCCCAGTATCAATTTTCGATTGATGAAGTAATTCGCCTAGTCTTTTTAAATCAGCTTCAGTATCAGAATAATTATCTATTGGATTAAGAGTATCTCCATCTTTTCGAGGAACATCAAAGCAATCATAAAATATGATTTCACTAGGAGTGTTTATCGCTAATAATGGTGTTTTGCCTTCGTTCCAAATTTTCCGGTGAAGATTATTTACTATCTTTGGATTGCAGTTTGTTAACTGTTTAAAGTAGATAAATGGATAATCCCCGGAGAAATATATTGCATCGATAGATAATGTATTGTCTATCTGTTCTTTTTTTTCAAAAACTGTACGAGCAATTTGTTTTTTGTTAGGAGAAAGATAGGGGGAATCTTCGTAATTGTCTTCTTTTTTCACTAGGCCGAATTGCCATTCGGCTTTTGTGATAGCCTTATTTAACAACACATTGGCTTCATCAGACATAATATATTTAGAGAATTTTGTTTATCAATGGTATAATTTAAATGTAGTTAATAATTTTGATTATTTCCAAAAATGTTATTCACTGCATCAGCAAATAAAATGAAAATGCTAGTGAAATTTGACTAAATACGAGAAAGTTGATTATAATAAAAGCTATCTAAGTGGACACTTGACATTCTCTCAGTAAAAAATTAGATTAGCAATAGAAAATATGATTTAAATAAGGGTAATTCAATCACACGAAGCCCCGATCAGATCGCAAGATCTGACCGGGGCTTTTTTATTTTCTACAAAACGCAATGAAGAAAATATATCTTGCCTTTTTCCTCGCTGGAACTCTCTTCGGAGCTGCAATTATATTTGCACTTTATAACTACGGTACACCGCCAGCAACTTCTACAGAATCACAACAAATTCTTGACGACGTGATCCAGGAATGGACCGCACTTGTTGACGCTGAAAAAGTTATGATTGCGGGTAGGGGAGGAAGTAGCAAGCGAGGGATATTTCAATTGGGGAAAATCCCTGACACCGTCCGCGTTCTCGCGGCTATAGTCGATTCAATTTACAAAATACCTAAAGGTGTAATATGCGCTCAATTCATTTTAGAAAGCAAGTGGGGATTATGTTCGCTTGGAGCGGAAAATTACTTTGGCCATACCTACGCAGCGACAAAAAAATACCTAAAGAATCCTCAGTACGTAATCAGGACGGACAGGTATCTACTCAACGGCAAATGGACCAAGAGGCAAATGCGTTTCTCACGGTATCAAGATTTAGCGGAGTGCTTTCTCGTTCACGGGATGTATCTCTCAGTTTCGCCTCTATATCGAGACGCATTCAATCATGTGAATTCTCCCGAACTCTTTGCGCGAATAATTGCGAAGAAATATGCTGCGGATCCCGACTACGCGATCAAACTGATAACACTTATGCGCCGCTACCAACTGTAACGCGAGGATAACTATGTCAGCAATACTTAACATAACAATGCAGCTCGGCCGGTTGGCCGAGTTTCGAAAAAGACTCGAGACGCTCAAAATTGAAATCCACTCCGCGGTTGTTGCAATCGTTACGCATTTTGAGCCGCTCGATCTCGATCTGCAGTATGTCAAAAACATAAA
>JAFGOZ010000608.1 GCA_016926235.1 Bacteroidales bacterium
TAATTGAAAATAACAATTAAATGCCGGAAAAATTTCAAAATAAATACAGGATTGAATCCACCCGTTTAAAAGGCTATGATTATGGTAATAATGGAAAATACTTTGTAACCATTAACACGAAAAATCGGGAACCTTATTTTGGAAAAATATTAAATGGTAAGATGCAATTATCAGATGTCGGAAAAATTACGCGTTATGAATTGTTAAAAACATCAAAAGTCAGGAAAAATGTGCAATTGGATGAATGGATTATTATGCCGGATCATATCCATGCGATTATTGTTATCAATAATCGCAAAGACAATCCGCCGGATCGTCTCGACCGCAAAGACGATCCGCCGGATCGTCTTACTGGTATCCCCGAAAAGCCAACTATAAAAACGATCCGCAGGGAAAAGATTGATGGAAAGACCCGCCGGGTCGTCTCGACATTGCATCCCAACACACTAGGATCTATTATAGGACAGATAAAATCCCTAGTAACAAAAGGAGCATGGGCAATGGGATATAAAGACTTCCAATGGCAACCTCGCTACCACGACCACATCATCCACAACAACGGCGAATTGAATCGAATCCGAAAATATATAATTAATAATCCAAAAAACTGGAGTCGTAAGGACGATCCGGTGGGTCGTCTCCATAACCGTAAAGACGATCCACCGGATCGTCTCGACCGTAAAGACGATCCACCGGATCGTCTCGACCGTAAAGACGATCTACCGGATCGTCTCCATAAAACCAAAAACCAATGAAACAAAAAACAACATACATCCTGATCCTGCTATTGCTAACAGTAATAAGCGCACTTCCCCAATCCCCCTCCGGCACCTTCATGGATACCCGCGACGGACAAACCTACAACCGGGTACAAATAGGCTGCCAGATTTGGATGGCGGAGAATTTTAGATGTCATGAATTACACAGAATAAAAGAAAATATAAAACAATAATAAAACTATAATTATGAAAAATTTAATTTGCTTCATCAAAGTTAATTTTATTAGTCTGGTATTAATAGTTAATGTGTTTTCTCAAACGACTAATGGTTTTAATTATCAGGCTATAGCCAGAGATACATCAGGTGATGTTTTGAAATCTCAAAATATTGGTATCCGCATTAGTATAATTCAAGATAGTATAAATGGAGTAATTGCTTATAGCGAGAATCATAATATTACAACTGATGGCTACGGTGTGTTTGATCTAGTAATTAGTGAAGGGACAGTTGAATCAGGAACTTTTGCGTCTATCAGCTGGGGTGGAACAAAGCATTATGTAAAAATTGAACTGGATGAAGAAGGTGGAACAAATTATACAGATATGGGTACTACGCAACTTCTAGCAGTACCATATGCCTTATATGCTGATACTGCAGGCAATGTAAATAATTCAGATACAAGTGCCACAAATGAATTACAGGCATTAACCATTTCAAATGATACTATTTATTTAGAAAATGGTGGAGAAGTAAAACTTCCAGCCCAAACAGGCGATTTTTCCAATGGTGGTGAAGCAGGTGAAGCTATACGTACCCTGGGAAATACGGATAATTATGGCTTGGGCTTTTTAACCAACGGCGATACTAATTTGTATGTTGATGCTAATGGTAACATTGGCATCGGCACAACAATCCCAAGTGAAAAACTCGAAATAAACGGTAACCTGTTCATGAGCGGTGGTGACATTAAAACCGACAGGTGGTTAAATTGCGATTCCAATACCTTTATTGGTATGGGAAGTGCAGGGGGAGGACTCTTAAGCCATGGCTCGGGAGATGAAGGATGGTATAATACTGCATTAGGATATAATACCCTTAATGCCATAGGCATCGGATATTCAAATACTGCCATCGGATATAATGCACTTTTAAATAATACACAGGGATTTTCAAATACAGCTATTGGAGTTAATGCACTTCTTAGTAGTACAACACAATACGAAAATACAGCTATTGGACGGAATGCCCTGTTCTCATCAACAGGTCATCATAATACTGCCACTGGTGCAACTGCAATATATAACAATATAGGTGGCAGTTATAACACTGCCAATGGATATGGAGCATTGTCAAACGGAACATCAGGCTCACGTAACACAGCTATTGGCAGCATTGCCCTTTATGATGCCTCCGGAGATTATAATACTGCCCTGGGATACCAGGCAGGTGACAATATTACTACAGGTTCAAACAATATTATTATAGGTGCTGGTGTTGATGCCCCTGTTGCAACAGCTGATTCGCAGCTAAATATCGGCAATACCATTTATGGGGATCTGAGTGAAGGGTATATTGGTATCGGTACAACAGATCCAAGTGAAGAGTTGGAAGTTAATGGAACACTTAAAGCGGATACCCTTAAGGGAGATGGTTCATATATAACTGGATTACCAGGTTCATTTCTTGGTGAAGTAAAAATGTTCGCAATCTCACTTACAGGAGCTATTACTAAAACAAATTTACAAGCTGCTGGTTGGGCCATTTGTGATGGAACAACTCCTAGTGCTCAGGGGATTAGTGGAGCTACAATAACAACTACACCTAATTTACAACATAGATTTATTCGTATGAGTGATGATGAAATTTCTGGTACTATTGGAGGGCAGGATTCAGTGGCATTAACTGTTGATGAATTACCAAGTCACAGGCATAGAACAAATAAATCAACTAGTGTTTCATCAAGTTATGGTTTTTATACAGTAAATAATTATGCAGGTGAACATGATAATGATGATGGTGGATGGACAGATTATGTTGGAGGTGATAGCCCTCATGAAAATAGACCTCCTTTTTATGAACTGGTATTTTTCATAAAAGTAAAATAAGGATTTAAGATATGAGAAAAGTAATATTATTAAGCTTCATTTCATTTATCTGTTTTGTTGTTACATTTTCGCAAAGTGTTTTATCAAATGCTGGAAAAAGTTTAGTTGCTTCGAATAACGAAATTATTTTTTCTGTCGGCGAACCTATTGTTGGTATTAATAGTGATATTTTACAGGGTTTTCAATATACAGCCCTGGCATATGTTCAAAAAGACTTAACCGTTCAGCCACCTGATACTCTTTTTGCCGAAGCGGGAAATAAGCAAATAACACTGTTTTGGAGTTCTAATGGTATTTCTGGATTATCAAAATATAAAATATTCAGGGATTCGGTTTTAATTGACAGTGTTGAAGTAACTGTCAGTTTAGACGATACTGTATATACAGACAGCAATTTAACCAATTACCAGACTTACCAATATTACATCACTTCAGTCGATACTTTTGGAAACGAAAGCCAGCCAAGTGATACAATATACATAGCACCTCATGAAAATGGGACATTTATAGATGCCCGTGATGGACAAATATACAACTGGATAAAAATAGGTAGCCAGATTTGGATGGCAGAGAATTTAAGGGCAATTAAATATACTGATGATACAAGCATTCCGGAAGTAACAGGTGATACAGAATGGGGAAATCTGGGAGATAATAATACCGATAAAGCTTATTGCTGGTATAATAATGATAGTACAAATAATGCAGGTATTTATGGAGCTTTATATACGTGGGCTGCAGCA
>JAFGOZ010000609.1 GCA_016926235.1 Bacteroidales bacterium
TAAACTGCAAAAAGCTTGGATTCTCAACCAAACCCCCAAAATTCTCAACCAAACCCCATGAATTCTAAATAACTCAAAAAAGTATTGCAAGTATGAAATATTGTGTTTAAACTTGTTAGCATTAACCGATTAACAAAATGCTGCCATTACAATTTAAACATATTCCCTTTGTCGAAACTGCAATTGCAGTATTGATTATTTGTTTACCATTTTCGAACAGCACCATGCTGATCAACGGCATCCAAACGGCCAAATCGTTCAATTTCTTTTACAGTGTATTGGGTTTGATGATGTTGGGTAGCATTGCTGTTTTATTCCACAAGAGAAAACTACAACTTCGAATAACATCAATCGACATGCTACTATTATTATTGGTAGTATGGATCACCATTAACAAATACCTGATCCATGATATTTACTGTCTTTCCTTAAATTATTATGAACTGTTAGGACTTTCGGTTTTATACGTCATTATTCGAAGTATAAATAAGAGATATGTCCTCCTGTTTTTGATCTCTATTTGTATCTCAGGGGCGGCGCAAGCCATTTATGGTAATTTACAGTTATGGGGCTATTTCCCTTCGCACCATGGACTCTTCAAAATGACCGGCAGCTTTTTCAACCCCGGACCGTACGCGGGCTACTTATGTGCAGTTCTGCCTGTTGCAGTTGGAATTTATTGGTGTTTTGAAAGTTTCAGGTTCCAAATTTCAGGTTCCAAATTTCAGGTTTCAAGTTTAACTACGCTACGCTCCGTTGATCTTAGATTCAGGTTAGCCCAACTTGGAACTTGTAACCTGCAACCTTTAATAATAAAATACGTAGCCCTATTCACCATCATCACTATCTTACTGGTACTCCCCGCCGCCCGCTCACGTGCCGCATGGTTAGGTGCAATAGCAGGCGTAGCATACCTCATTTGGCATAAATTCGATATTATTGCAAGACTCAAACACTCAAATACTCAAACATTCAAATTAATTAAACGAACTCGAACAATTAGCAATAAATTTATCCTAACTATACTTGCAGTTTTTATATTAGCTGGCGGCATATCCCTCTACCTCTACAAAAAAGACTCTGCCAATGGGCGCCTGTTAATTTGGAAAGTAACAACCAACATAATAAAAGATTACCCCTTGTTTGGTGTTGGTCAGGGCATGTTTGTTGCCCACTACATGAATTACCAGTCCGAATACTTTAAAGCCCACCCGGGCAGTAAATACGAACAAGTTGCCGACAATAACAGCTATGTATTTAATGAGTTTCTAAAAGTATTTGTTGAGAACGGGGTATTTGCATTACTTGTAATGTTGGTGCTAATTGGAGTATTGTTTTTCAAACGGGAACATGAAAAAGGTTTGAATGTTCAAGTGTTTGAATGTTTAAATGTTAGCGAAACTTTAAACAGCGAAGCGACAAACAATCAAACAAACAAATGGCGAAGCCCTCAAACAATTTTTAAAGCCTCCATCCTAGCAACAATAGTTTTTAGCTGTTTTGGCTACCCTTCCGAAATTCTACCAACTAAAATTATATTAATTGTATTGCTTGCTAGTGCTACATCATTACGATCAAACAGCGAAGTATCAAACATTCAAACGGTGCAGCCTTCAAACAATAAAAACTTCAAACAGCTAAGCTTTATAAGATTAACCACTCTATTTTTTATTGCTTTAGCTATGGTTTGTATTCCACGCCTCACAAAATTAAAAACAGCTTATGTAACTTGGAATGATGCCAACAACTTATACGCTTACAGCCTTTATAAATTGTGCCTTGAAGATTATAAGAAAGCCTACCCGATGTTAAAAAACAATGGCAACTTTTTACTTTATTATGGGAAGGCATTAAGCATTGCAGAAAAACATTATAAGGCCATAATTATTTTAGAACAATCAGAAAACTACTTACAAAATATAATTACATATACCGCACTAGGTGATAGTTATCAAAAGTTAGGTGAAAACCATAGAACGGAAAAAGCTTATGCTAAAGCTCATTACATGTCACCTGAACGATTTTATGCTCAATACCTTTTGGTAAAATATTATGAAAGAGTTGGTGAAATGAAAAAGGCAGCTGAGTTGGCTCAAAAGTTAATTGATAAAACGGTGAAAGTTAAATCAATTGCAGTGGATGAAATGAAAGAAGAATTACAGGATTTTATTGAAAGCAACGTTTATTTTTATAATTGAATGATAATGAAAGCGAATTATTTTATTAGTTCAGTATTTCGTATTTGGGTAGTTACGATTTTAAGCTCAGGTTGCACCAACAATGCAAAGGAGGAAATGTCGAAAAGAGATGAATATTACAGAAAAAGTATAAGTATCATTCAGAAATCTATGTTAAATACGTATGCATTTGAAGGATCCAAGATCAATCCAGAATTGAAGGTTATAAACCTAGATGGTGATACTATTTCCATAAATCAATTATTAAATAACAATAATAAAATTATTGTATACTTAACAGCTTCAATGTGTACCTCGTGTATAGAAATTGAGTTAAAACGGATTAATAAAGCATACAATAAACAGTTTATTTGTGATAATATCATATTTCTAATAAAGACTCAAACTCTTGCAACTATAAAAGCATACAGCGCAAATAATTTTGTAGACATGAATATTTTTTTATGCCTAAATGAAATATTAGATAATCACCAAAACATCAACTCATTACTTGTTTTTATTACAAATAAAAGTTTATCTACAAATATGATATATTTCCCTGAAAAATCAATTAATCTAGATAATTATTATTCTCTTGTCAATAACAAATACTTTAAGCAATGACATATCTACTTAAAACAGCAATCTATTTTTCCTTGATTTTTGTCCTTTTTTCTTGTTGTTCACCAAAAGATTATTGTGCAGAATGGATATTTCGGTGATGTTGACCCCCTGTTTCGGTGATATTGACCCCCCTCGCAGTAAGTGGTTCAAAGAACAAAGAACATGACAA
>JAFGOZ010000072.1 GCA_016926235.1 Bacteroidales bacterium
AAAGTTATCATCTCCCCCTAGAACCCCCTATTTCAACATTATTATATTATAATATTTGTTAATATATTTAATTGCTAATCTAAAGGCAATGACGCGGTTGATGGGGAAAACCTTAACTAAACGAAATTAAATACCAAATAATAAATGCTGAATCAATGTTTTTTAGTTAAGAAAAAGGATCGTCATTGTTGAGGTAGTATGCCGAAGCAAACCAGCCTTTGGTCTAAGTCTTCTTGGCATATACCCTGTCAGGGTCACATAAGCCCTGACATTAAACGTAAAATCGAAATATGTATGACAGAAAAAAATAACTGCTACTATAATGCTATTGCAGTAAGAGTTAACAGCATTCTAAAAGATGAATTTTATCTTTACCAATGCTTCTTTAGTTTAAATCATGCCGTTAGAGCAACAAAAAATGCCATTGAAGTTTATAATTCTAAAAAAAAATCAATTATCTTTAGAGTACAGAACACCAAATAGGGTCTTTAAAAATGCAGCATAAATTATAATTTAACCTGTAGCCGTATTTTAGGACTTGACTTTACCTACTACCTATCTTTGGAACATTGTTTGTATTAAATAAGCAAAACCAATTTTAATAAAATCCGAATTTATGAAAACTGTAAAAATTTACTCAACTATTACATTAATGCTAATAGTACTTTTAAGTTTGACATCTTACAAAACTAAAGCTCAATTAAGAACTCCTAGTTCGGTGGGAAAATATGAAAAAGGTACAATAACTCTTGAAAATGGGGAAGGAATTGAAGGTTACATATTTATTGATATGATGAATCCTCAGGAATTTCAAAAAAGGGTTAACCTGATTGACGAGAAAACCTATGCGGCTTTCACAGCAGGGGAGGATGTAGATAAAGCTGTTGTGGTGTATGATGCCAACGACTTGCAAAGCTTTACACTTGAAAATGGTAAAAAATTCAAAAAGGCAAAATATGTCAATCTATTTGCTAAAAGAAAACAAGACAAGATTCCTAAAAATCTTATGTTAGAAGTTGTTACTGAAGGAAAGGTTACCGTGTATAAAAAGTATCACCACACCCAGGGTATAGTTTCTCCCTACTTACCTGACCGTACGAAGGTTAATGATGCTGATTATGTCAAATGGCAGGAAAACAACTTTGAGATTCTTTACCAGAAAGAAGGTGAGGAGCCGAAAAATATGTCTGTAATCAATATAAAGTCTCTTGTAGGTGATAATAAAACCGTATTAACTAATTATACTAAAGATTATTATGGTTTTAGAACCCTTTTTACTAAAGGACCCGTCTTTGAATCCAGCTTCCAACTGGATGCTTTAGAGGCTTTCACCAGAATGGTAGAAGATTATAATAAATAACAATAGTTAGAATTTATTACCCTGTTAGAAGAGACGACTATAAAAGGTCGTCTCTTCTTGTATTATGAAAACAAGAAGTTATATTAAATCAGGTTAACCTACCTTATACCATTTCCTTAAAAAAATTACTATGAGGTTTTATATTCTTCTATTACATTAACAATATCCCCGCTCGTGAGGATTTGTTATCCTCACGCTAAAACTTCAAACAGCGAGCTAAAAAAAAGTATGGCTCTTTATTTTAATAAAAACATCAACCGGCAGGTTTAACCCTACTATTGTTTTTAAAAAACAATTTGCCAATATATATTTATTGTAGAAAATAACTACGTGAGCGGTGTAACCACTCACGAACGAGTTGTAAAGGAGACGGGAGAGAAAAAAGAGTAATGTTTATCTGCTTACTTCATATACATTTTTAATACTTGTTTATTACCGTTTAACTATTTTCCGTAACTTACCTCAACAAAGCAGATAAACAAAATCAACGGTTTTTTGATACCAAATAGTTACAGCGAAAAAAAAGAGTTGCGATATAATAGATATAAAATCATTTGTCGATATGCAGATGTTTGTGCAGAATTTAATAGAATTGACTTATAAAAATATAATTATGCTAAAAATCAGATTAATAAGCGTATTGGTTTTTATATCAAGTGGGGTATCAGCGCAGAATGAAAATGAGATAAACCAGTTTAGTAATACACTGAATCAATTTCTGAATGTCCGCGATTTTAGTATTTCTAAAGACGGGAATGAAGCATTTTTTACAATCCAAAGCCCTTTTCAGGAAATTTCTCAAATTGCTTACATCACAAAAGAAAAGAATGAATGGACAAAGCCTGAATTATTGCCATTTTCTGATTCATTTATGTATTTAGAACCTTTTTTATCAATTGATGGGAAACGCCTGTTTTTTGTTTCTGATAGACCATTAGATGATTCTATTCACCTAAAAAAAGACTTTGACATTTGGTATGTTGAAAGAAATAGCCAAGGTGAAAAATGGTCAGAACCTAAAAATTTAGGAAAACCTATTAATTCCCACTTAAACGAATTTTATCCATCAGTTAGTGAAAATAATAACCTGTATTTTACAATGGAGTCGCCTAATGGATTAGGGAAAGATGATATTTATTTTTGTCGTTGGGACAATGGTAAATATACGAGCGCAATATTGTTAGACGAGAATATAAATAGTGCTGGCTATGAATTTAATGCTTTTATTTCCGGGAAAGAAGATTACATAATATTTACGAAATATAACGAAAAAGATGGTTACGGTAGTGGTGATCTATATATTTCTAAAAAGGATGCCAACGGAAAATGGACAAAGGCAAAAAACATAGGAGTACCAATCAATACAAAATATATGGAATACTGCCCATTTTATGATGAGAAAAACCAAATATTGTATTTCACAAGCAAAAGAAATGATGTTACGCCCAGAGAATTTAAAAATGTTTCAGATTTACAAAAATATATATCTGAAAGCAATAATGGCCTCAGTAAAATTTACATGACCAAATTAAAAATAGAATAGAATTGAAATAGCCACCAACAAAATACAAAGATGCGTTAACCCCACCCTCAGCGTAGTTTGCAACTACGCTGCATGTATTAATAAATCTCCCCCTTTCACCAGCCGATAACATCAGGACCTTAATTAACTATACTCCTGATTCCTTGTCCGGTATAAAAAATAGTTTTAAATTTCGATGTATTTCCGTACCGATGGCTATCGAAACGGAATATGATTGTTAGGTGGCAAAAAAAGAGAAAGTGTATCGGGAAAAACATTCTTAAATTAAACAATTATGTTTTATTTGCACTATTTAGAATTATTAGCAAATTGCTTTTATTAGGTAAATAAAGCAGTATTGACAAATTGTTATATAAATTAGTTATCGGTAAGATTTAAGAGAGATGGAAAAATGATTTATACACATGTGATTAATCAAGGAGCTAAGGGTGTAAGAAGCTCTGCCGATTTTTAATTTAGGTTGCTCAATCAGTAACATATACAAATAAAAGAAACAAATTATGAGTGATTTCAATAATAACAAACAAGTATCAAACAATACAAGTGAGGCCCTGCATACAGCCCGCCAGTGCAGGCACTATGCAATGTGTAAAGTAGATTTTCTGGGAACAGGCGTATGCCCATCGGGCAAAAAGAACCATTTCGTTTCGTTCTATCCCCAGGGAATGATGGATATAACCGCTGCTGTATTGGAAAACAAAATTCCTGTTACAACCGGACTTGTGGAAGTGGCAAATGAATGTATCCTTTGTGGCATTTGTGATACCCAGTGCCATTTTGTAACTGAACTCAGGCCCTTCGGCGTATTTCAAACATTGAAGAGTTATCTGGATGATTATCTTCAGTCCAATGATCCAGTAGAGGTTCCTTCCGATGAATTTCTGAACAAGCTCAGGTCCATAACCGGTGAAAAATATGCCACCAACGACCCGGCACATTTGATGGCCTACGCAAACGATCCTGCTCCGATCTCATTCGAGACGATGCCTGGATATGTTGTTGTTCCAGCTGACACGCAGCAGGTAAGCGAAATTGTGAAGCTTTGCCGACGAGAGGGTGTGAAGTACACTGTAAGAGGCAATGGATCCTCTGTAATGGGGTTCGTATTAGGTTCAGGGCTTATAATTGATACCACGAGAATGAAAAAGATGGAGTTTGATACCAGCAACCGTGCAGTTACTATTGGTGCGGGTATAAGTGCGTTTGAGCTTCAGAAGGAAGCTGCCGTGCGCGGCTACCGGGTTAATGCTGCTGAACCTTCTGCATTATATTGTGCGAATATTATGTGCTCCGGAATTTTTTCGCTATTCTCGAGTTCTTACGGAACGGCGGCGGACAACCTTATCGATGCGGAATTCGTTTCAGAGGAGGGGGATATTTTTGCCCTTTCACAAAGAGACGCTCCCAACCTTTACGGATTCAATAAAACTGAGCCTCCTATTCAAGAAATATGTACTCAGGCTGTGGTTAAGCTCCATCCCGTTATAGAGGATGAATCAGCCATAGCGGTACCGTTTTCAGATATGCAATCTGCTATAGGCTACGCGGAAAAACTGAACAAGCGGAATATCGGGCTTGGTATCGGGGTGCTCGGGGGAGAATACCTTAGTACGTTTATATCCCCAACCTCTGAACTTGCCGAAACCCTCCGAAATGTTTTTCATAAGGAGCTGGGTATAGAATATCTTGTGGTAGTTCTCGGAAACAAATATCACTTGGATGCGGCTAGAGATATGGCTCCGGTAGTTCTTGAGCAGGAGGTACTGAGGGCACTGATACTGGGTATACCCGCGCTGGGCGAGGAAGGGCTTATTCAGATTTTACGAGGGATGGAAGGTGAAGCAAAACCCTACGAAATATTAGCAAAGCCCGAAATGCTATCCATTATCGAAACAGCCCTTGATCCTTCTCCCGAACAGCTGTCCGAGGCTGTCCCTAACGATTTGAAGTCCTTTTACGATAAGCTGTACAGGCGCACCGAGCTTACCGATATGATTTGGCTGAATACATTCAGAATAGTGAGTTCCAGGATGGGAAGAGAAGGGCATATTGTGGCTTTTATATTATACGTGCCTCTTGATAACATTCCACAGGTGGAAGAGATACATAAAGGGTTTCAAGAGGTGGCTCATATTAGCGGGGTGCGAGGTGAATTCGGCTTTCTTACGCCTATAGACCAGGGAGCTATGGGGGTTTTTGAGTGGGATATGTATCTGGATCATACTGACTCCGAAGAGGTTGGGAAGATGCGGAAGGCCATGGAGAAGACAGCAGCCATGATAGAACGATTTTCGCAGCAGGATCCTAGGGTGCTCTGGATTCGGGATGTTTTTAGCAAAGGATTTTCCCGGAAGGAAGCCTTTTTGTATCACGGAGCAAATTTCAGTTAATTATGAGTAATTCACCGATTCTTATTACAGGCGCAACCGGTTTTCTTGGGGGTTTTTTAGCCGGAGATCTGATAAAAAAAGGCCGAAGAACGATCCTTACAGCTCGGCCAAAGGGAAATGATACTGCCCAGCAGCGGGTAGGAAACCTTTTAAGGTTTCTTAATATAGAAGCAAAGCATGCGCCGGTAGTTATTCCTGCAGAGATTGATATGCCCGGCCTGGGCCTCTCAGAGGAGCATCAGCGGATACTCCGGGATGTGCCGGAGGTACTCCACTGTGCCGCAGATACCTCCTTTGCCGAGAGAAAAAAAGAGCAGGTTAAAGCAACGAATTTACAAGGGCTGCAGAATGTATTTGATATTGTCCCAAACTGTGAAAGGTTTTACCACATGAGCTCAGCCTATTCTGTCGGAACACTGGAAGGCCTTATTAAAGAAGAAATACAGTATCCCCCGGGTTTCCATAACCCTTACGAACAGTCAAAAAATGAAGCTGAGAAGCTTATAACAGACCTTTGCAGAGAAAAGGATATTGATCTTAACATTTTTCGCCCCTCCATTACCTACGGGGATTCAGTCACCGGAGAAAGCCTCCGATTTAATGCATTGTATTTTCCGGTACGAACGCTGCTTTATTTCAGAGATTTACTCAAAAAAGATATTTTAGAAAGATCCGGCAAACGGGCTGTCAGACTCGGTGTCACGATAAATGAAAACGGGAGTATACACTTTCCTCTTACCTTTCCGGGAAACGGTTGGCTGAACCTTGTGCCAATAAACTTTTTAGTGAAGGCTGTTACAACAATAATGGACAGTGGAGAAACCGGGATTTTTCATATTGTTAATCCGAAATCCGACACCATCAGGAAGCTTGCTCAGAATATCGAGAGGCATTATTCCATTTCAGGCATGGAGGTTGCCGACGAAGTAGTGCAGGGCGGCCCTATGCAGACCCTTATCAACAGTTATATGGATGTTTACTATCCCTACTTCTGCGATAAAAGAAATTTTAGCGATTACCGGACAAGAACGATACTGGAGCCCTTAGGGATTGAATGCCCTGAACTAACATCAGCTGTATTTAAAAGATGCATGGACTTTGCCGTAGATTCAAACTGGGGATCAAAGATTAGAGTGTAAGTCTTAACGTACTACAAATAATTATACTCTTGTATCTTGTTGTGGTTATTATTTAGTATAAACCTAAAGGAACTTAGTTAGATTGCACAATCCAGAATAAGATAGAAAATGTGGACTATCGCCACCTAACGAACTGTTCGAGCCCCCCCACTACCGCAAGTCTTTGGACTTGTGGTACCTAAAATAGTTCAATATGTTACAACGTGATATCTATACCTTAACTCGTTGCCGGGAAAATAGTACAAACAATTTTTATCCCAGATTTGTCATTAGGAGGAACGAACTAATGACAAGTGTGTCTGCAGGTGGGGAGTATCTGGGTTAATCCCGAATTAGAAACACTTATCCCGATTTGAAACGGGATTTAGTTTTTCTTAATCGAATTGTCATTTTAACAAGTTGTTATACATTATGAAATCATGTATAATTTCTAATGACCGCCATTAGAAAATAAATGCTTAATGACAATTTTGGGTTTATGGTACTAAGAACAGGTAAAACCATCCGCTTAAAAGGGTCTAAACAGTTCGTGTAGAAACGGTGAGGATTGTAATAGTGATGGAAGAGAAAAAAGAGTAAAGCATAGCTGCTCACATAATATACTTTTTTTATACTTGTTTATTAACGTTAACATATTTTCCTTAACTTACCTCAACAAAGCAGATAAACAAAATCAACGGTTTTTTGATGTTGGTTAAATCAACCAGTTACAGCGGAAAAGGAGTTGCATTATAATAGAAATAAAATCAGTTGTCGTTATGCAGATGTTTGGCAGCAATTAAAATATAAGAAGCTATGCTAGGAATTATTTTTGGAATATTAGGTATAATACTTACAATATTTTTTGGGATAATTGCATTAAAATTATCTAAAAAAGGTAAGATAATTACTCAATTAAGATTTGAAAAATCTGAATGTTACCAACTTTTCAAAACGGCAATAAATAGACTAAATATTGAAATAAAATATAACAATAAATCCATCGGCGATAAATTAATATTGCTGAAAGCTAAAATTATAAATTCTGGCACTCGAGATATTGATAAAAAATCCATATATGAGCCAATTTCGATATTAACAAATGATAATTATAAATGGCTTGAAGCAAACATAGTCGATCAACCTGTCAATATTGTGTCAAAGTCACTAATATTAGATGAAAATAAATTACAAATTGAATGGGACTTATTGAAGAAGAATGAATATATAGAAATTGAAGCTCTTATTGATACCATTAATGATGAAAAAGAGTACGAAAAAGCAAATGATTTCTATAATTCTCTCGATTTTAGCTTTAGAATAACTGATTTAGATAAAATAGAGAAAGAGAAATTCTTGTCAGCTTATGAAGAAAGAACATTAACTAGATTGCAATATCTTCTTATGATGGCAATTTTATATATAGTATTTGGATTTTATCTAATTATAGAAGGCGGTGCAATTGAGAGAATTATACCTAATATTCCAAAGTCAAATAATGTACTAGAATTCACTATCCGAACCCCAGATGGTGATACTATTTATTCAAAAATAGAATCCATTAATACTGATAGAATTCAACTTAATAACTCTAATAAGGAGAAAATATCGATAGCAAAGAATTTATTCAATAAGGATTATCAAATTCTTGGAGTTCATAAAATTAATGAAAATAAGATACTTTCTATATTCAAAACAATTGGAGGTACTGTTATTATTATACTTGGATTACTATTATTCATAATAATTAAGATAATTAAATCTGGGAGTAAAAAAGAAATAACTTTTGCCAACACAGTGTAATAGCGCATTAAAACGCGCTATACGCTATGAAGTTGGCAACAATAGTTTAAGAACAACACGAATACTTTAAAACTTGGAGACTAAGAAAAATATAAAAAACAAATCTGCTCATTATGCTTTTCAATCTTTAAAAGCAAAAGATCAGGTTAATGTTAATGATGCAATTATAAAACTCAAGGACTTCAAGGATTACTTGACCGGACTTTGTAAAAGAATATCCGAAAAAGGTTCAAAAGAAGGATTCATTTTCCAATGGATATTTAATAATGGGAAAATTTCTGAAAAGGATTATAAAAGTTTCTCGAAGGCAAATATTTTTGCTGCTGAAAAAAGTTTAACAAGGATTATAACCAAAATTGAAATAGACGGAATCGATGATGTAACAAAGAGAATGTTATTAGATTTCATTTGTGATCTAAGATTTTACATAAAAGCTTTTGACACAAATCTGGATTATTCATGGCTTTTATTCAACACAAACAGTCACATTACCAACTTTTATAATGATTTGTCAAATAATATTTTTTGGCATGGAATACCTGGGAAAAATCCAGAAGAACGACTTGCTTTAGCAACGTCAACACCTTTTATTATTAGACAGAGTATAGAATATAAAATTAAAAGAATCCTTGGAATAGACTATGTTCTCATTAATGGAAGCCCAGATAATCGATTAGTTGAAAAATGCTTTAAAGCTATTGACAATAACATGGAGTTTTACCAAACAAAAAATTTTGACTTTAAAGTAATTAAATTGATATATGCATGGTCTCATTATTATATTCATGGAGGATATCGTCCTGAACCATGGAGAACTGAAACAGCGATAAATTACTTAAATAATTTATTCTATTCAGGTGAAACTTCCAACAAAAGATTACTTTCATTATATGCTGGAATTGAAGTAATAGAAGAAAATTTAGAAAAACTAAAACAAAGGACGGAGGAAACAATAAAAAATGATTCAACTAGTGATATCAAGATAAAGTGGTTAAAACAACCTGAAATTGCAATTATTAAAAAAGAATAAATGTATTCAATTTTACAATTATTAATGATAATAACTACTGTTGCCAACACAGTTTATGGCGCATTAAAACGCTCCCCAACTGCCGCAAGTTTAGCTTCAGCGTAACTTGTGGCAATTTATTTCAGCAAGTTTATTAAATGCATTAAAAATATGTTACAGGCAAAACCAAATGCAATAACTATAAAACAGAGATTACCCGCCATACCATTACAACCAAAAACAATAAAATTTAATAACTAAACTTCTGATTTTTTGCCTAGTATAAAAATTATTTTTAAATTTCGAATACCTCTTGGTTCAGGATACTTTTGTTAGTGGGCAATACATAAAAAATGATAAAAGGGAGAAAAAAAGAACAATTGTGTTTTAAATGCCTTATTCAGTATTATTAGCAAATTGCTTTTATTCTATAAATAAAGCAGTATTAACAAATTGTTATATAAACTAGTTGTGGTGCATTATAAACCTGCATAGATGATAGTAGGAATTAATCAGAAAATAGCCCCAGTTAAATTTGGGATTTTAATAAAACCAAATTCTAGACAACGTTTTGAAAGAGCTCTTGAAGTATGTTTTTCTTTGTGGGGTGGGATTTTTACACTTATTCTTCCCCTTTATAAAAATATGCCAAAATCTTATAGATATGATTATGAAATAGGCATCAAAACTCTTGACTATTATAAAAACACAATTAACAATTTTGATCCCGACATTATTTTGTATGATGATGAGCTTGAAGAGGAATATATAAAAGAAATTATTGGTGATAGAGAACTCCAAAAAATATCAATATTCATTGAAAACTTTAAATCAAAATATGTAAGACGGGGATTGGAGATTCATAAAGTCTTAAGTTCTATCACAAAATCTGAATTTAAATTCCAACGTAATGATGATTTGAAAATTATAGTTCCAAGAATTTCAAAAGGTGAATTATTATTAAAAAGTTTTTTAGGCTCATGGGGAAAAGACTATAAATCCAAAATTCTCGAAGACTATAAAAAAGAATCATACATAGAACATCCAAAAATTAATTATGCAAATATTAATGACGTTTTAAAAAGAAATTCTCTGAGTATTATTGAACTAACAGAATATAAATTAAAATCATACGTTAGAAGATATTGGTTACGAGGTGTTGCAATTTATCTATTGAATGAGAAAAATCTAAATGATGTAATTAATTTTTGGAATTTAAGAGCATTAGGTTGGTTTATTATACCAGTTCCAACTTCACAAATTGATAATCCATATTTTAATGATCTAATCGAAAGGTTTACCAAAATATATAACGAAAGCTCTGAAAATGCCTGGTTCTTAACATGTTTAATAAGTAAATCTGTAAAGGAAAAAGAATTTCAAAAATTTTCAATTATACTTGAACAGACAGTTAAAACATTAAAGAATGAAAGGCAATATTCCTATCAAAATTGGTTTCCAAGATTTTGGGGTGATAATTCAATTTTGGAAGCTGACAAAGTTGTTTGTTGTCACCATTATGTTGATACAGATTATGAACAAATAGAATCAAAACAAGATTATCTTGAATTCTATGCAAAAAAATTGCCATTCGAAATTGAATATACATATACATCTGATGCTAACTATAAAATTAATCTTTCAATTTCATATTTTGATAGTAATGTTGAAAAAGCAGGAATAATATATGGAATTGATACAGATGATTGGAGAAAATTAACAAACTCTTATTATGGTGATAAATGGAGAATCTCAAAATCTGGATTAACATACTATGTTGGTGAAAGAAGTGATAAAATTCACTTTCATATCCCCAATTCAGAATCCTTTTTTAAGAAATATTTTGCTAAAAAGGGATACACTCTAAGAAACACCACCAATGGTAAACTCGCTGATGAAGTTTTTAAAAATATTGGAGGAATTACAGGAATTTATTTGATTGCTAACAAAGCATGGCTAAAAATTCTTGAATTATTTGAGGAAGGAAAAGTGATAAACTCTAAGACTTTAATAGGTGAGATAAAGAAAAATCTTGGAAATAATAATTCAGAATATGTTATTGAAAGGCTGCTTCAAAATAAAATAATCGAATTGGGTGCTACAATACAATGTAAAGTATGCAATCAAAGGTCTTTTTATCTGCCTTATGAGATTGATATGAAACTAAATTGTTCAATTTGTAGGAATGAATTTGATTTACCTGCACATAAACCTTCAGAAATACATTGGTCTTATAGAGGTATCGGCCCTTTTAGTAGAAACAATAAAGTCGGAGGCTTAATGGCTGTTTTTCTTTGTTTAAAACTTTTACGGGATGAGTTTGGTGAAAGAACAGGTGGAATTTCAGCCCTAACAGGATTTGAATTAGTTAAAAAAGGAGGAAATCCTAAAGAAGTTGACTTAGGTGCATTAATACAAGAAAGAGATGAGGAAGAACAGTCACCTGACTTATTTCTGTGTGAGTGCAAAACTTATAAACGATTCACTAAAAAAGATTTTGAAAGAATGAAAGAGCTGGGATCAGAATTCCCTAAAGCAATTTTAACGTTTGCAACATTGAATGATTCTTTAGATGATAATGAGAAAAGAGAATTAATAAAAATTGTAAAATACTATCGAAAAGGAATTGGTAATAGACCTCTAAATTCAATATTAATATTAACCTCAAATGAATTAATGCCAAAGGACTATTTAAGTGGACTTAAGAAATATAAAGATGATTCTAAACCTTTTATCAGATATAATGATTGGATAGGATATATTTGTGAAAAGACAGTTGAGAAACATTTGAACTTAGAAACATGGGGCTCAATTCAATCTAAAAAATGGCAACAAAAAATGATTGTTTCAAAAAAAGAAAACAAAAAATAACGCACCACAACAGGCGTAACTGTTGCACAACCCCGATTTCTAAAAGAAAATAAAATGTAATATACTTTTTTAGAGATGCAAGATTTAAAATTTAT
>JAFGOZ010000073.1 GCA_016926235.1 Bacteroidales bacterium
ATTTCAGAAACGAAGTGAACTGGAACTACAAAGTCGAACTGATCCCGAGCTTTTGTCGAGGGATCTATGGGTTTTATTCCCCGCCCCATCCGCGAGCGCTGAAGCTACTCAGCGGAGGCGCTGGGGCGATTAAACGAATAATTTCTTATTGATACTCCGTCTGCTCTGCAGCGGGGTAGTTCATTAGCTTATAGCTTATAACTTATAACTTACAATCTTGAATTATATAAAAAAGGGGACTGACTTTTGAAACAGCCCCCTTTTTAATTTACATAGTTTTGTTTGATATAAACATTGGATATCTAATATTTAAAACAGATTATCTGAAATTTGAAATGATATTGGGGATAATCTATTTGATTTGTATTGGAAACGGAAAATCAATAATCCAACCAGAAATTCCATAAAAACACTTTTGTATTGACATTAGCCAGTAAACCTGAACTTTCAAAAATTCTGCACACGTGTGTTGGCAGATAGAACTATCCGGCATGATGACCTTGATACATGTTGTTATTATAAGAAGTAAAGACAATGTGTCTATAAGTATATAATTGATTTATTGCGCATATAACACCTATCTAATGACAAAATTGAAACTTACACAAATAGTAGCTGTAGTAATAATCGCGATTTATCCGATAATGGGTTTAGCCTGGCAGGGAATGCCAACACCGGCTTTACATGTTGATGGAAATAAATTAAAAGATCCAACAGGAAAAGAAGTTTTACTTCACGGATTTATGCAACCCACATCCAACTGGTTTAACGGACAGGGCAAATGGTATAGCAATCCCAGGGACTGGGAAGATGCAAACGATGTTGCCCAATGTTTGAATTTTATGAACGAAATGGCCGACCTAATGAGCGATACAACACCAAGATATAACCAAAATCATGGATGGTATGCCAGTTTTGTCAGATTAAATACCGATGATATTGGCGGGTGGAACAGTCAGAGTGGACTAACAGATGCCAACCAGTTTAACGCATGGATTAACAATTTTATAGTCCCGTATGCCGAACATCTCAGCTCTCGTGGGCTTTATCTGGTTCTTAGTGCAGTTGGCCCAATTAACACGCCCAATAATGGTACTCATAATGCAGGAATGGAAGAACAGCAACGCTTGCTCACTTTCTGGAGTACTGTAGCTAATGCACCTGGTGTCAAAAATGCGGAAAACATTATGTTCGAATTAATGAATGAACCGGTTGATATCGAATCATCTCCTGGCAATGGCGATTGGGGCAATCATCAGAACAAATACTTTTCTGCCTTTACAAAATGGATTCAACCGGTTATTGATACCATCCGGAGCACAGGTTCAAATAACATTATTTGGGTTCCTACACTGGAATGGCAAGGATCGCCCTACCAATGGGATCTGTATCCTTTCTCAGGGACAAATATCGGAGTAGCATGTCATTACTATCCGGCCTATGGCGGTGTATTCGACGACCCGGTTAGGGTGCAAAGCCTCTGGGACAGACAATATAAGCCTGCAGCCGACAGGTGGCCTATGATCATTACCGAAATGTTCTGGACCCCATTCCCGAATGATCCGGGTAATCTGGTAAACGGACACACAGAGGGTTTTGGCAATGCCATAAAAAAAGCGATGGACAATCAGGGGAATGTATCTTATATGGTTGGTTTTATTGGGGATCTTCTTGAAAGTCTTAACGATAGCAGGCCAGCAGATTGTAACCTTGCCCCAAGGGAAGGCGCACAGTCCTATTTCCAATGGCTACCTTCTTATGTCCCATTTGGCCCCGATGATGGGACTCCTAAACTGGAATATGCAAGGGTTACTGAAGAAAATCCCAAACAGCTGCAATTGGTTCTTAGTCATGCAGCCAATAAAGAAAACAGCTTCACAGGGTTTACCGTTACAATCGACAACCAGGTCGTTGATATTGACAGTGTAGTAGCTGGTGATACAACTAATATGTTGCTGGTCAATCTAAAAAACAATGTTTTAAACAATAATGAAATTGCGTTATCTTACAGCAACGGAAATGTATGGTCAATATACGGCAAATGTCTGGCTGATTTTACTGACATTCCGGTTAATAACCAACTTAATGGCGCTCCTCCAAAAATTCTTGAACTTTCCACTAATGAACACAGCAACATACTTATTGCCAGATTCAGTAAAAAAATGAATATTCCAATTGACTTATCAGTAATGACGCTTACTGTACAATACGATGAAAAGATAGATCTTTCGGTGCTTTCGAGTTCCTTTTACAATGAAGATTCCACCTTGCTGATGTTCACATTGTCAGATACCGTTTATGCCGACTATACACTTGCTCTATCCTATTCAGGCAATAACATTGCTTCTTCAGATGGTGGTTTGCTGCAATCATTTACTGATCGCCCGATAAAAAACAATTCCACAGGAATGAACTTCTCTGTAACTTCAGGTAAAATTGAAGCAGATGGATATAGTGTAATTCTGGAGTTCACAAAACCTTTGGCAATCATTGTCGGCATGCCTGATGATTTCGCAATTGAAGTTAATGGCAAGAGTGCTGCTTACAAAAGCTTGTACGTTGTGAATAATACCATCAGATTTACTTTGGAAAACAACCTGCATTATGGCGATACCCTGGTTATCGACTATATACCCGGGAACATTACTGCCACCGATATGGGTAAATTAGAACTTTTCACGGGCCTAAATATATACAATCCGCTGCCCGAACCTACCTGGCAAAAGATTCCTGGCAAAATCCAGGCTGAAAAATATAACCTTCAATCCGGCACTCGAACCGAAAATACGAGTGACTCAGGTGGCGGTTTAAATGTGGGTTGGATAGATAGTGGCGATTGGCTGGAATACGCCATAGAAAATAACACTACCGACTCTAGATTTGAAATTTCGTTCAGACTGGCATCCAATTCAGGAGACGGTAAAATTGATTTTTACCTTGATAATAAAAAGAAAAGTGTTGTCAGTGTTCCCAACACAGGAAGCTGGCAAACATGGAAATCCGTTGATAAAATTATTACTGTACCCCCGGGGAAACATTATATGAAGCTGATTGCCAGCACAGGTGGCTTTAATATTAATTATATGGAGATTAGTCTTCCCGGAGGAACTGGTACTGAAAGTATAATTGATGAAGGAATACACATTTACCCTAACCCGGTTTGTAGTGAGATGGTCATAAAAGCCAGTGCTTTTAAGCATCATAAAATTGAGGTGCTTGATATTACCGGGAAAATTATCCAAAGCTGG
>JAFGOZ010000610.1 GCA_016926235.1 Bacteroidales bacterium
AATTACGCAGACAGAATAGATATCCGTATTCGTGATAATGGTAATGGTATACCGGCTGCGGTTCGCGACAAATTGTTCACACCGTTTTTCACGACCAAACCTGCCGGGCAGGGCACCGGCCTGGGATTATCGATTAGCTATGACATCGTTGTGCATGGGCATAATGGACAGATAAAATTTGAAACGAAGGAAGGCGAGTATACTGAATTTATTATTACACTGCCCAAGACCGAGAAAAGTATTTAGAGCACGGGATGTTTCACTAAATTTTAAAAGCCTATCACTCTACCTGTGTGCTTTCCCAAAACCCCGCGGTTAGCAGGACGGGACACAGCATCGTATTAAGGATATCCCACGAAATATATAGATTTTCCTTGAACTATTAGAACAACAGCGTATTTAGCAGGTGGGAACTATGAGAAGCTATTCAATCTCTTAAAAAAGCGTTTTCCCAGCGTTTGTATGGATTCATAAATTTTATATCCTGCATTTTAAACTTTTGTGGATTCCACTCTTCCCCAATCCACGTCTTTATATCTTCGTACTCTTCAGCATCAGGGTTTGACAGAATTTCTAGTAATTCATAATATCCGGGTATTCCGCCACAGTCTTCAGGTGGACACGCAAGTTCTCCAGCGATGCAAATTGGATATTTTACTATTTTTTTTAAAAAATATTCAAATTTAATGAATGTTTTCCAACTCCTCACGAATAATTTTCCTTAACTTATACTCTAAATCATCATAGGAAATATTTTCTTTAAGAGCCTCATTAATTAAAGTTTGATAGCCTCTCCCTCCAGCTTGTGCCTTGAAATATGCCACGATACTTGCATCAAGTAATATATTTACCCTTACTTTACCTTTCTGAACTGGTTTACCAGCAAAACGTAGTTTAGCTTTATGAAGCTGCTGCTGTTTTATTTCTGGGATATCTGATAAATCTATATCTTTATCTTGCATAGATTCTAAACGATTCCAATTAGTTTCCGAATCCTTTGAAGAATAATTTTTGTTCATTTTTTGTTGCCTTTCTGATAGAAATTATACGAATAACATCTTTTCTCTCAGTATGCGCTACAACTACAACAACACCTCTCAACATACCAAGTGTTATAAATCTGTACTCACCGTAGTTAAATCTCTCATCCTCAAAAGTAAAAGTAATCCCACTAAAAATTTGTTGAGCATCCTGAAAATCTATTCCGTGTTTTGAGAGATTTGATTTACGTTTATTTTCATCCCATTCAAATTTCATGATCAATTATACACATAATTATGCATATTTTCAAGCATAAAATGCTTTTCTATCAAAATTTCTCATTTTAGATATTTGTTATATTTGTAATTTTACTAATCTAATCTATTTTAATTAGATTTATCGATTTGTGAGCCATTCTATCAGGAGACCGACAAAACCTAATGCTACAGCTCCTAAAGGTATGTAAATGAATTATTTATTATGGATTTCGCCTTCAAAGGCACTGAATCCAAATATGAAAAATAATAAAAAGCCAATACCGACCCATATGAGTAAGCCAAACAGGTATTGCCAAAGAGTGCGCTTGCCAAGGCCGTCGGCTATATGCTGAATCAATAGCCACGACTCAAACGGTATATCAGCGACGGTCGTCTGGAAATCGACAATAATTTAATCATAATCTGATCCGTCCTTTGTATTGGATCTCAAGAACTACCTGTTTGCCGGTTCGCATGACGGTGCTGAGCGGGCGGCAATCGTGTATTCGCTGGTAGCCACTGCGAAACAGCATCGCATTGAGCCGTTTGCTTATCTTAACGCAGAGCATAACTGGTTTCGCTGTAGTTGAGAGAGGGGAGTTGATGCTACATCCGATTAATGCCTGGGTTATACAAAACATGCTAAACGATTAGTTACTTAATTCATCCATATTAAAAAGCATGTGGCCTTCGAAGACCGTGAGTATTTCAATTGATTCTTCTTTAATCCTGTACACGATACGATATCTATTAAATATCAGTTCACGAATGTCAGGACGGGAAATTTCTGGGACCACTCTACTAATATGTGGATTGCTGGCCAGAGTTTCCGCTTGGTCTATGATTTTTTTAATGAACAGTACAGCGCGTTCGGGTTTATCTTGAGCGATATATTTTTTGATTTCTCTAAGCCGTGTGAGGGCTTCATTTGTCCACATTATTTTCATTTACTATACGTCACCGGCGCTATTTTCAGATATTTTAAAGATTATTTCTTCGGTTGTATGAAGTCTATCATTTTCTGCATCATCAATACCGCGAGCGACCGATAGTAGAAAAGACCTCCGGTAAACGAGTTCATCGTAATCTTGAGGAGATAGCAGGACGCCAGCGGGCTTACCATTTTGTGTAATTATGAGTGGCTGACCAGTTTTCTGAATGCTTTTGAAACACTTAGAAATTTTTGTTTTAAATTCCCCGATAGGAATTATATCATTTGCAACAGATATAGTCTTCATAAAAAGCTCCTAATTTAGGTTGTAATTACAACCTAAATATAGATCATAATGGTTTAAATGTCAAGTAGAAATTGATCTGAAGAACTTGGGTAATAAGGCGCCCAAGGTGAGACTTAAGTTAGTTCATTATCGCACATCTTCTCACCAAAACCTCCCAGCGTCAAAATCACTCCAGAGCCCCTTGGTAAGGTAGGCGCCCAGCGAGTTACTCACCATCAATAGATAAGCACTTTTCCAAACGCCCCCTTCCAAACCGGACATGACCATTTCCTTATCATCCGGCTTTCCAGTTTAATTGAAATACTACTATATACCGATATTAACGTACGCGTTTCGCTTCACTTTCGATATTCTGCTTCAATCAATTAAACCTGTGCTCCTTTGCCCTGTGAGCGGCTTTCCCGCTCTCCCTGGTAAGACGTTATACTTACGACTACTATGAGCACTCCGTTACCATAGGACTCTCGTCCCGTAGGCAATCCCATGTTCCGTACGATTCTGACCTAATCCAGGCTGACTTAGGTACTCCACTCACAACCTTACCACTACTTATTGTAGCGTGCTCCCATTGGGTGTTATCTCAAATGATCCGACCTATCTCATTCGAGCAAATGGGATACAGGTTTCAACTGGGCTTCCTGTAGATAATTAAGGTATCGCTGATCATTAGAGTTCAAGCAATCCAGCTTTTATCATATCAGCCAGTCGTTGCGAAGTCGTCTTGACGGTATCCAGTCCGTCTCAACCCGCTTTCCTGCCATGCTCAGTTTACGTGTCAGTTTCCTTTCACGCTAAGGCAGGTCGACTTGTGGGACTTACATTAACACCTTCCCACAGCCCTTTCAAAGAGCAATCATCATCGCCGTTTCATGGCGCACGGTCGGCTTAATTTTATGGTTATTTCTATATTTTATATATTTTGTCTATTAAGAAATTATTTTGAAAAATCAAGTATAATGGCTTTGTTATCTAAACGAGGCCACTTCAACTGGACGTTCTGTAGCAAAATTATTGCGATGTAATTTTATTCGTTCGATTTCGTGTAGTGTCTCAGCAGTAAAGTAACTTTCTCCGCAATGAGGGCAGCTGACCATCGGAATATCCTCGATTAATAATAAATCCTCTCCTTTTCCATACGCTTCCGTAACTTTACGAATACGTGCGCCTTGTTTTCCACATATATCACATATCATTTTCTATACCTTGTATCCTTTTATGGTTCATAGACTGTGATGATTACTAATTTATTAGTTGGGCTTAATTTGCAGACTATTTCTATCTCATCATTCGCTATTGTTCTTCCCCTTATTCGGTATTTCCATTCCGACGTCGTTTGATCCTTTTGACGCTCTACAATGGTTCCTGTCAATATGCCTCTTTCGACATCAAATATCGAATAGTTATCATCGTTCATCTCTTTTCTTGCATGGAAAGTCATAACATAGTCATTTTGATGTATCTTCTCCCACATGCATTGTAGTATCTTGGCATACATGAAATAGTCTCATCTTATAGTACAATTTTTACCCAGTCCATAGAATATAAATGAAAAATTTGAATAATCAAATATTTTTTAAAAATTCTATCAATGCAAGGAGAATGGTTACTCATTCCTTAAAAAGAGTATCTGTAAATATATTAAGATAAAATAACATATTAATAGAATGCTCTATTACGGCTTTTAATTATTTCTTATATTAGAAACAAATGTC
>JAFGOZ010000611.1 GCA_016926235.1 Bacteroidales bacterium
GGAAAATCATGTGCCACAATTGTCCTGCCAGCAGCCATATATTCAAATATTTTCAATGGCGAACAATAATTTATTGTAGGCACTTTTGAAGACCATAGGGCCAATAAAATGTCAGAGGCGTATAAATATTGGGGAATCAAATTGTGCTCTACAAAACCCATGAAATTGATATTGGAAACTGATTCTTCCTGAGACAGCCTTTGAAAATGCTGCCGATTTCTTTCAGGCCCGCCAATAACCAAGAAGTGCACATCAGGAAATTCTTTTGCCAGATGGACAATGTTTTCAATATCCCTATTCGGATACAATCCACCTGTGTATGTTACAATAGTTTTATCTAGTGAAAGATTCAATTTTGATTTTGCAGCATTCTTGTCAATATGATCATTAAAAAGGGAACTTTCAAAGCCATCGTGCCAAGCAAACAGCTTTTCTCGAGGGATGCCTTTTTGCAACCAATATTTTGAAAGCGCCTCACTTATTGAGAATAAACACTGGAAATTCGGCGATCTTGCCACATGCAACAATCTTTTTTCCAAGAATCTGTGCAGTATAGTATGGCGAGTGTGCAATCTAGCGTTGTGTGATTCAAAAATAAGAGGAACATTAAATTTAGTCAGAGCATTCAAAATATATGCATCCCTGGTAAATATCATACCCGGTTTATTTTGTGTGACAATTTGAATTATACTACGTTTGACCATGACTCGATTTATAAATAACTTCTTACATTTTTGGCTCCAGGTTCTTACTTCAAAATCAATTCCACTTTTAAATGAATTTTTAATGAATTTCTCAGCACTGTTTTCAAAGTCATCATTTTCTTGCATGGCCAAAGTAACTTTGTATCCGGCCGAGACAAAAGCATTGCACATTGAAAAAACCTGTAACAATGTCGTATTCAGTCCGCCGGATTGTGAAGGCTGAACTGAAGACATGTGTATATAAAGTAATTTTTTTCTGGGCATGAATTTTCTTTGATCTTACCGACCCGGGTTCAATCTTTGAAACCCCGAATTGAATAGAAAGGAGATATCCTTAATCCGATTTTCATATTACTGCTAATCATTATGTTTAAAAAAGCCTTGACTACATTATGAAGCAGATTTCTTGATTTGCCATAATATCCAGGAATTACTTCTGAATCATAGCCATTCTTGTTAAGAATATTTTAAGATGAAAAGGATCCAATGAACTACCCCGCAGCAAGCTGCGAGGTATCTAAATTCCAAACCTAATCGAAAAGAGTCAATTGCTGCGTATGTATCACCTTGTACTCCTTTTGACGCCCCTGCTCTTTTACATACTCAGTAATAGTCTTCTCATTCCCAAACTTACTTACCGTATTGATGAAATACCCCTTGGTCCAAAATTCTCCGCCCCATAATTGCTTCTTTACCGATGGTACTTTCTTAAATATCTCTCGCGTTGTTATGCTCTTTATCGTTTGTACTATTTGTGTCGGACTATAGGTCGGGACTGATTGTATCAGAAAATGTACGCGATCATCGTCAACGCCAATCTCGAGAAATCTTATCTCATATCTCTTGGCTATCTCCATGCAAATCTCTCTCAGTTCTATGTCAACTTCATCTGTGAATACTACTCGCCTGTATTTGGCTGGACAGACCAAATGATACAAAACCACTGATACATTATGCCTCTTGTGTATATATTCACTCATTAACCTTTCTTATCTCACGCAAAAAACAGCGAAGCAAGCTTCGAGGAATTAACCCGAAGAGATTAATTAATGTTTTATTCTTAGGCAGCTTTGCCCATTTGTAATGATATTTCATTTTTTTGTAATCCGACTAACGTCAATAACATGAAATTCACGTTTCCCTTTATGCCCTGAATCAATTGAAACAAACTTTCCGTCCCTGCTCCATTTTGGATGCAAGTCAATTCTATTTTCGCCCCGATATTTAAAAGGTTGATGAAACATACCGATAATATATTTCTTTTTATTTATTAAATCATATAAGTACAACCTGGAAAATTTGGCTTTATCTGGATAATCATCGGTAAGCATCCATTTGCCGTCTGGAGAAATTGAAGGATGCCCATCTTCCAAAAAATTATTTTCGGGTCGAAACCCAAGAGTCTCCACAAATCCTTTTTTATCAGTATAGCGATTATATCTGTCACGACCATCCTTTAATCTGGAGAATGATATTATATTCTTAGAATCAGTCATCCAGCAATTATGCGATACTAATTCATTCCCGGTTAATGAGAATAGGTCTGCCCCATCTTTACAATTTGCTGTTAATAAACGATGGAATCTACCTTCGGGCCCAATCCATCTATGTAAGAACATAAATCGCTTTCCGTCTGGAGCAATATCAATATGGTTTACCTTGTGCTTTGAGTCCGCCATTGTAGGATCCGGTTCATAATTTTTTAAGCTATCTAATGATACTATTAGTCTGCTTGTATTGTTCTCAATATCAATAAACCATATCCCATCGTTTGAATCAGATGGGAGATCAATAACTTGCCTCCTAAAATACCCGTAGGAAGGACGCATAATACTATTCCGGTCAAAATTTAAAGTTAAGGCAAAACTACCATCTCTGGCAACGGAATATATTGGCTTGCAGATGCGTTTTTTCTTATTCGATTGTAAATCAAAGATTTCTGAAAAATATTCTTTGCGTGTTTCATCATAATTATTATAAATGATTTTATGATCTGAATCTGCAAACCATTGCAGCATGCATCCTTGCTGCCAATTCCAGGCTTTCGATTTCACCACAACTTGTTTCTTATCCGAAAGAACATTATAATAAATAATATCTACAGATGAATAGATACTACCCCTTGTTTTGTTTTCAGATGTCTCGCACCAAAGCAACCCACTATTATTATTAAAGGGGGAAATATTATAATAACCAAAAAAAGAATTGTTTTTTACAGGAAGTTTTATAAAACTAACTTCTTCATTTAAATAACAATCCTTAACCCGTTTTGTAATAATATACCTGTGTAATAAATATTTTGGATAATAAATTATAATTAAATATATTTTGTATAATAACGGCTTTGATTTTATAAATATTTTAATTTTATCTTTCATTTATATCCATTTCTTATTCGCTATATCAAATAGAGGTTTCGCAATGAAACCAATAACATAAAGTATTTGCCTTGGTATTATACCTATGAGTTTTTTCAGAGGAGAACCTCCTTTCAATTGAGATTTCATTCACTACTTCTCAACATGCATCAAGAATAACTATTCTCGATTTTAAAAGTATTTGGAGCTATCTCAACTATATCACGCCTTATTTGTGTCTGCTTACCGATAATTTTATCCAAAGATATCAAACGCATCTCTATATCGTTTCGTGTTAAACCAGGATATTTTTGAGCTTTGGCTTGGGCTTCCTTCGATTCCTTCACAACATCTTTGTGCTGCAGTGTTCGCTTTACCTTCCCCACCAATCTACTTCCCCATCTTTTTTTAATGTCAAAGTACAATAGTAAGCGAATTTTCTTTCTTA
>JAFGOZ010000612.1 GCA_016926235.1 Bacteroidales bacterium
ACAATTTCCATGAGATTATTCCAGCCTCCCAATTGTGTTAAACCTATTGCCAGAATGGCCACAGAACCAGCCAGCAAAATTGGGGTTTGTAAAATCGAAGTGTATAGGACTGCGTTCATGCCTCCAAAAACAGTATATAGGCCTGTAATTACAACAAGGCCAATTGCACTGACCCAGAAGAAATCAATCTGTTGATTAAAAATTGTTATATATTCTATATTAAAAACGTCTTTGAAAACAACCCCGCCTGCATATACTGTAACTGCAACCTTTGTAAGCACATAACTTACCAGTGAAATAATTGACAAAAATGAACGTGAATTTTTATTATACCTGCGTTCAAGGAATTCAGGCATGGTAAATACACCGCTTCTTGCATAAAAAGGAACAAAAAGCCATCCAAGCATTAAAATCATCCATCCATGCATTTCCCAGTGTGCGAAAGCCATTCCACTCTCAGCACCGGTGCCTGCAAGACCAACAAGGTGTTCGGAACCTATGTTCGAAGCAAAAATGGATGCCCCGATTGCAAGCCATGTTGCGTCCCTCCCGGCAAGGAAGTAATCAGAAGTATCTTTATCCCTTTTATTTAAGACCCATATAATTATTCCAATTAATCCCAGGAAAAAAATTCCCAGTATGATCCAATCAATATTATGCATATTTTTAAATTTTAATTATTAATTTTTTGTTTATGAATTGTAAATATAATATAGTTTCATATATCATAACAAAATTATCCTCTAAAATTTGTCTTAAATTTTAATATTCAAATCTTTTATAAATTTATTAAACAATTTTTCAAATATTAAATCATAATTTACATTATAAGGTGAAAAATGTGTTTAAAAGGAGGATTAATGTGTAAAAAAAAAGTATAATTTTTGTATAAAAATGCACTTAAACAATCTGTATTTTATAAATATAAAAGGCCGGATATATTCCAACCTTTTTTAATTAATTTATATAATAAAAATCACCTTATTGAATACAAATTTTAGTAGAATAGCCTCCTTTGGTATTTTGTAGTTTTAAAATATAAATACCTGATGGAAGATATGCATCAATAAATTTATGGAAATCATCCGGTACAAAAATTAATTTTTACTACCCATAAATATTATTATCAGGTTTATATTATCACAATGGGATTTTAATGTGCAAAATACGAAGATTATAAAAAAATCCCTCGGTTTTCATATTGAAAATCGAGGGATAATTTTATTGTTTATTGTGTTTATTGATAGGCTGGATCTTGTTCTATCAAATAATTTGCATTTACTTCGGCAACCGGAATTGCTAAAAACTCATGACCCGCTTGATAAAGTTTATATTCAGGGTCATGCTCTAAAATCATTTCCCAAAGTTCAGGATTTACCATTTGCGATATATCCAAATCAACGTTCTCAAAGCATCCCCAGCGAATAAGGTCAATCAAACGCTGACCCTCAAAACATAATTCAAGTGCACGTTCATGATATATTTGGTAACGCATTGAATCCTGGTTTGTGGTAACAATAGGTTTTGCCGTTGCCAAATTGGGCAGGTTGGCCCTGTCGCGCACCCTTTGTATAGAGACCGCAGCTTCAGAGGTACGACCTAACTCGTTCAGGCATTCGCCATATAATAAAAGAATATCTGCAAAACGCAAAATCCTTTCATTAGTACCACACAGCCAACTATTTTCACCATCAGAGTCATTGGTTTCGTCGCTTAAATATTTACGTATAAAAATAGTACAATCCCTTTCAACGGCATATGCTAATGATAAGTCTGCAAGTCTTACCGTATCGGTATATATGTAAACTTCATCTGTTGGATCTCCAAACCACATACTGGCAATTAAGCGAGGATCAAGTGAATTATCAACGGTCCGTTCTTTCAGGAATTCTTCATAAATCCAATCGGTTGGGCAAACATCGCCCCAGCCATAAGGTACCGGTGCATAGCCTTTAATTCTGGCATTGGTTTTTGCCCAGTCGGCGGCCGGTTCAGTTCCCCAGCTACCCGGCTCATTGGTTCCGCCAGCTTCAATATCAAACTGCACTTCAAACAACGATTCTTTATTGTTTTCAGTGAATTCGGTAAAGTTATCCCTATAATTAGATACCAAATCATAAGATCCATAATCATCGGTATTGGCCAAAGTGTTCAAAAGAGTTTCTGCATCGCTATATCTGTGCAGAATCATATACGTTTTTGCCAGAAATCCTGCTGCTGCCCCCTTTGTAGCCCTGCCAAGATCTGCTGTGCTATATTCTTCTTTTGTCGGAAGTTTCTCAATGGCCTTGGAAAAATCAGAAATAACCTGATCCCAGGCAACATCCCGTTCAGACAGGGGCTGGTAAAATTCGTCCATATTTTCGGGTAGTACCAGAATGATTTCTTTATGGTTCACCAATAAATAATAATAAAATAAACCCCTTAAAAAATAGGCTTCTCCAAGCAACCTTTCTTTTAAATCGTTATCCAATCCATCAAAAGGCTCAAGGTTCGATATCAACTGATTTGCCCTCCATATGCCAATATAATTGTGTTCCCATGCAGCCCGAAAAACAGGGTTATCGGCAGGGGCTTCATAAATATATTGACTTACTCCCCTTATCCACCAGGGAGTTGTGCTTGTTACATCATCGGCATGCACGTCTAATCTCCAAACATTAACCCTTCTAAAACAACCGTCAAAAAGCAATGCCTGGTATACGGCATTAGTCCCTCTAATAAAATCATCTTCCGTTTCCCAGAATGACCCGACTGTATTTTTGTTTGGATTAGCCAGGTCGGTAAGTTCTTTACCACATGAGCTGAAGAGCAATATTATCAGCACTGTTAATGGAATATATATTAATTTTTTCATATCTGTCCTTTTTAATATAATAATTGGTTAAAAATCAATTTTAGCGCCTATACTGATCGTTCTTGGGAAAGGATAACTGCCAATGTCAATCCCTCTTAATGTGCTATATGTTTTGCTATTTACCTCATCGTTAGGTGCAAACTCCGGATCATACCCCCTGTATTTGGTAAATACATGAAGGTTTTGTACCGAAACGTATAACCTGCAGTTAGAGATGGAAATATTATCCAACAGGTTTGAGGGCAGGGAATAACCAAATTGTACGTTTTGTATCCTCAGGAAAGACCCATCCTCAATCCAAAAATCAGAAGCTACCCTGTTTATTGGAGTTATAAGAGGCCTTGGATATGTAAATTGTTTTTGAGCCTCTACATCAACATTTCCTTCTCCATCATAAACCGGTCTCCAGTAGTTTTCATAAGCGTTAAGGGTGTAATTTGTTTCACCCATAAATTCTATAGCATTCATTACGCCATTGTATACTTTATTTCCATAAATACCGTTTAGGAAAACTGAAAGGTCAAAACCTTTATACCCAAGTTCCAGATTGATCCCGTAGGTCAATTTTGGAAAAGCGCTTCCAAGAACTACTTTATCGGCATCATTTACCTGGCCATCGGGTTCCCCTGTTAAATTCCCATTCTCATCAAAACCATTTATATCGGCATAAATAAAATCACCGGCTCCGGTAGCAACATCCTGATAAGGTAACAGTGTTGAATCATATCTGATATTTCCGGGTCTGAAACTGTTTATGTCGTCGTCATCTTGTACAATCCCGATTACCTTAAAGCCATATAAATCTCCCATAGAACCTCCCACTTCGGTATAGGTCACACTAACTTCAATTGGTTGATCGATATTTCCAAGTTTGGTTACTTCATTTTTTAAAGTAGTGAGATTACCCGATATCCTATATGAAAAATCACTGATATTATTCTTGTAGGATACATTCAGTTCAATTCCTTGGTTGGTCAGAGAAGCCGTATTTGTTGTTATTTCACCCCCAACATCACCGGTACTTAGGGGTATAGGAAGGGCAAGTAAAAGGTCTTTTGCTTCGTTAAAATAATAATCGGCTGTTAATTCCAGTTTGTTTTGGAACATATTCAGATCTACACCGGCCCCTTTTGTAATCCTTTCTTCCCAATGAATGCGGCTATCTAGTAAATTGGTTTGTATTGTACCGGGTGCTAAAGTTCTATTAAATACATATGAAACCTGCTGATTAACATCAGCATCGAAAAGATAATCGCCAATATTTTCGTTCCCAATTTTTCCATAACTAGCTCTTACTTTCAACATATTGATCTGCTCAATATTAAAAAACGACATATTGCTTATTTTCCAACCCAGGGCATAGGAAGGAAAGATTCCCGATTTATTTTTAGGACCAAACCTCGATGACCAGTCTTTACGGAAATTGACAGTGGCCAATATGATGTCGTTATAGATATAGTTAAATCTTCCCAAATAAGATACAATGGCATGTTCATATAACTTACCATCAGCCGAAACCTCCCCTTGTGCAGCTGCAATTTCCTTAATATAAGGTTCGGTGAAATCTTTGGCAGTTGTTCTTATATATTTTAAATAGTCCTTTTGTACGGTATATCCTCCCATTGCTGTAATGCTGTGTTTTCCAAAAGTCCTGTTAAAAGTCAGGGTATTTTCATTAATAAGATATGGGTTTTCGCTTCTTTCCTCAATAAGCCATGCTTCAAGTTGAACATGCCTTGTTCCGATTTCAAATTCGGGAATAAAAATATTCTGATAAAAATCAGAACGGTCATAACTGATCTGTGATTTTAATTTTAATCCTTCGAGAATTTCAAATTCTCCGTACATAACACCAAAGAAACGATTGGTTGTAAGATCGCTTTGTTTTAAATTATTAAATCCTACCGGGTTTCCTGCAATCTGGTCATGCCATAATTCACCCCCACCATAACCGCCTTTATTGCTCGGGTCGTATACCGGTACTGTCGGAATGGCTATAAGTGTAACTATATAGGGATTTTCCCATTGGGTATTCATCAGGTTTAACTGGTTGGAGCGTCCATAATAAAAAGATTGTCCCAATTTAAACCTTCCCCTTTCCTGATCGGTATTGACCTTGACAGAATACCTGGAATATCTTGGCCCTGGCCCTACCATTATACCATTTTCATCAATATAATTCAGTCCAATATAATAATTTGAATTTTCTTTTCCCCCTGAAAATGTAAGACTATGGCTTGTTGTATATCCCGGTTTATAAAATTCTTCCTGCCAATTGGTATTAACACTGTCCATTGAAATATAATACTTAGATGTATCATCGTTTGCAGGAGCAATAGTTTGACCGGAATTTAAACGGGCCAAGTTGTGTACTTCCTGGAATTGGGCCGTATTGGTCATTGGAATGAAATTATCGAATTTTTGCCATCCGTAACTACCGCTGTAAGATACCTTCATTTTCCCTTCCTTACCTCTTTTTGTGGTAATGATAATAACACCATTGGCACCCCTGGCACCATATATGGCACATGCCGAGGCATCTTTTAATACCTGTACAGATTCGATATCGGCAGGGTTGAAATCTTTAAGACCTCCTGAAACTACTTCTCTGGTATACTGCCCACCACTGATATTAATACTATTGCTAATAGGAACCCCATCAACAATATACAAAGGAGAAGTTGAACCGAATGAACTAATACCTCGAATTTTTACATCAGGAACACCCCCAGGCACGTAACTTCCGGTTACCTGTACCCCACTGGCAGCACCTTGCAACAGGTTGGCAATGTTAGGAGATAATTTTTTCTCAAGCTCTTCAGTTTCAACAACTGCAACAGCCCCTGTAAGATCACTTTTTCGCTGTGTGCCGTAGCCAACAACCACCACTTCATCAAGGGCTGTAACATCAGGTGTCAATTGTATATTGATAATTGATTGCCCGGCAACAGGCACAATTTCATTCAGGTATCCAATATAAGAAAATTGAAGGACATCATTAGGCCCTTCTAACTCCAGGGAATATTCTCCATCCATACCTGATATCGTCCCCTTATTGGTTCCCTGAATGATAATATTTACGCCGGGAAGTGGTTCTCCCGTCGTAGCATCTTCGATTCTACCCTGAACAGTCATCTGCGCCATAGCTGCCTGGAATATTCCAAGGAGGGTAAGAACACAGAAGATCCAAAGAAAAAAACTGAATTTGTTTTTCATATCTTGTCAGATTATTTTAGTAAATTTTAGATATAAATTATAATTTGGATTAAAATTAAGTTTAATATTGCGATCCTCTTTGAATAGATAGACATTTAGTCCTTCATTACAAATCAATACAAGAAAATTGGGTGCCATTTATTAAAAACACTAAAAAGGGATTTAATCCTACTGTGATGGAAAAGCAAATCCTCCTGCTACATAGAAGCAAGAGGTTTGCAAATAAATACTTTTCCAATAGTAAAAAAAGTTTACTAATTTACAATCATCACTTTACTTGTAAATTGTTCTCGGTCACTTTGGACAGATATCAAGTATATCCCCGATCTGAATTGTTGTGTATCCAGTTCAGAAATATGTTCAGTGCTGAACAGTAGGTTCCCTGTTATGCTGTAAACTGTAACTTTTGAGATATTGATTCCATTGATATTTGTATATCGGATCCTTCCGTCGAAACTATAAAAACGGTTTGAATGTATGATGTTATCCTCATTAATCCCGGTACCTCCTTCATTATATAATTCCAGTACTTTTGCATCAGTAAGTGCTTCATCATAAATCCTGAAATCATCGATCATTCCGCTATATGTTGGATCTGCCCAGTGACTCGCACCAAGTACGTTATACGAACTGTCTGCTTCCTGGATTGCCGCAGGTGAAATATCTATAGTGTCCGCATCAACAATTTTTGCACCATTCATATATATTTTCATCCCGACATCTCCTAAAACTACAACTCCATGATACCATTCGCCAGCTGTCACTAAGTCAAAATCTGTAAATGATCCCCAGGCATGGCAAAAGTCACTCCATGTATCTGTAAGTCCATTGTGAACTGTTACGTGGAATCCAGCAGGATCCCATCCATCATGTGGACAGAAATACAACATTCTCCAAAGACCTATAGGTGCTCCGAGGCTGTACACACGTTGCCAGGCAGCTCCGCCGTCCCAGTTAAACCAACATGAAATAGTAGTATTGGCAATAGATTTAATTTCAGTAGTATCTCCATAAATTAAAGATGGAAGTTCTATAACACCATCTACGCCATCAAAATAAGCAACATCTCCCCTATCAGGGTCATTTAAAAATTGAACACCTCCTACGACAGTACCATTTTTGCCGTCAATGATATCATTTGCGTTATCATCTAATGGCCAGTGTGCTATAGGCGTTTGCGATCTCATTATATTCGCAAAAAACAGCACAATAACAAATAAAAGTAAGATTTTTTTCATAAGCTTTAAAATTTTAGTTAATTAATAGGTTTAAAATTTAATTCTATAAGTAATTTATTAATAGTTCGTAAGAAATAGTAATAATAACAAAATAGCTCCTGTAATTTTTTTAGATTGTTTTTTCTTTTCATAATTTAATACAGATAATATTAGGTTTATCATGATTATTATATAGCAGATAATTCATTATCAAAATTAAAAGCGAAAAAATAAACTTAGGAGGACAATCATGTAAAAAAGGAGGATATATGTTTACAAGATAAAAATGTATTGAAGTATA
>JAFGOZ010000613.1 GCA_016926235.1 Bacteroidales bacterium
TGCGGGGTGGAGCAGTGGTAGCTCGTTGGGCTCATAACCCAAAGGTCGGAGGTTCGAATCCTCCCTCCGCTACAAAGCGAAAGCAGAAAAGCCTGTAAATTAAAAACTTACAGGCTTTTATTTTTGAAATAAGAAGCATTTAAGAAACATTTGGGTATTTATAGGAGTTCCCTCCCTAAGATTATATGGGCTCAACATATAAATTTAGGACAGAACATTTCTATGATAGTATTCTTTGCTTATTATGAGTTCGGAGTGTATATTATTTTTTGTAAATAATTACATTTTACCAGATAAGCTCGTTGCTTAGGGGAAATTTGTATACTTTTAAGGGAAAAGCTAAAATCAAGCACGTTTGTAACTCTTAAATTATTTTAATGTACAGCTATTTTGTCTTAAATAGAATTTATGAATCATTTTTGAAGCTTAATCCTATTATCAAAAAGTATGGTTTTGTTTTTGAATCATACAATCATTCAGATCTCTTCAGAGATTTTGATAAGATAATTTGTTTTGGATGTGATCCGAGAGATGCTATTGAAAGATCCAGTTTTTTCTTACGAAGTCCAATGTATGACTTTTTTACTATATCAGATAGACCTATGATTCTTTTAAAAAGCACTGAAAGTCAAGAAAAAAGAATTAAGGATAATAACAAAAACAGACAACATGTAAACCAAAAAGACAAGGAATTTGTAAATAAATTAATTTCAATTTTAAGGTTGTATAAAGAAGGAATGATTGAACTGAATATGTATTTTTACTATGATATTGAAACAAAAAAATGCACAGAAACAGGAACTTACATTTATAGTAAAAGATCTTTAATAACAAAAGAATACATAATCGAAGATGAAGACATTTCTGAAATTGAAAAAAAGCTTGCATCAAATCTTATTATTAATGATCTGTCAAAGTTGGCCTATGAAAGCTTCATGCAGTCTTATACAATAGACAATATAAAACTACGATACCTTACTTTAATGATCTCCCTTGAGAGTTTATTCAATTTAGGAACAGATCAAATTTCTCATACAATTTCAAGACATCTTTCGCTTTTAATTTCGGAAACAAAAGATGTTTTTCAGGAGAATTATAAAAAAATTAAAAAATTATATGATTTAAGAAGTAAAATTATACATGGATCCCCTTCCCTCATTGAAGTTTTGAAAACAGAAATATCAGTACTTGAAAGAATGGTTAGGGCAGCTTTGAATTTTTCTCTTTCAAAAGAATTGTCAAAAAAAGAATTATTTGATTTATTAAATTCAAAAGGATTTTAGTATAGGATCAATTGATAAAATAGGCAATCCCTTTTGGTCATGATAATTTTAAAATAATTTAATGTCCCCTTGTGATGCCTTTTTTTGAGATGATTTCGATAAGGAATTGACATAAATAAAGAATAAGAATCTCTTAATAAAGGGATTAAATGATTACGAGTCTGGACAGAATTTAGGATGGTAAATATTTTAATACAATGTTTAAATCTATTTTACTTAACTAATTTCATCCACAAAGCTTTTTATCGCCGCATAATCCTGATCATAGAAAAATTTTATGCCGGTTAGTTTTTCAAGTTCTTTTCTTTTGCTGACGATGTCTTTCTTGTCTGAAGTAATAAATATTTGACATTCCTCTTTGTAGGCAGTATCAATATGTCTAATATCATTATAATTTTCAGCCCCGACAATTCTTACTATGTCTTCAAATAATTCTGATCTGGCAGTATCTGAAATTAAAATGCTACTGTCCGCTTTGATAAAAGAGGAATCACAAGTCAATTCAGAAGGTTTTTTTGACTTACGAGTTCTTTTATTTCTATTCTCAAATTCAAAAGAGATCAATTCAATATTCTGCATTTTTTTCAGTGATCTGATATTTTTATTTAATGCACCATCCTCACAATATATTTTGATTTTCCGCATAGGTATAATATGATTTAACAAAAGTGAGTATAAATAGTGGAACCATTTTAAGGAGCTTTGTCGTAACAGGGATTAAGATTTAATTGATATTTAAACCTATTCATCAGCTAACAGTTTCGCCTGTTCAATTACCGTCTGAATTGCCTTCTCCTGCTTATCCGGTGGATAGCCATACTTACGAAGGATCCTTCTGATATTGCGCCTTAATCCTGCCTGGACACTCTCTTTAATAGTCCAGTCAATAGTGGTACTGTTCCGGACGCTCTGCAATAGTTCCCTGGCTATGGTTCGTAATGTTTCATCGCCCAGGATTGCAACAGCACTGTCATTGGTTTCAAGGGCATCGTAGAAAGCAAGCTCCCGGAAATTAAGTTTGAGTATATCTCCTCTTCGGTCAGCTTCTCTTATCTCCTTTGCCATCGGGATAAGAATCTTCTCAAGAAATTCTACTGAATCAATCATACCGTTATGGTATCTCTGGACAGCATCCTCAAGCATCTCAGAGAACTTCCTGCTTTGGACAAGGTTAACCTTCATCCTGACCTTTATCTCGTCCTTCAGCAACCTTTTCAATAGTTCAGCAGCAAGGTTCTTATGAGGCATATTCTTTAACTCATTCAGGAACTTCTCATCAAGGATCTCAATGTTGGGTTTCTGCAATCCGGCTGCACCAAATACATCAATGATTTCATCAGAAGTAATTGCTTCGGAAACAATTTGTCTTATTGCCGTCTCGATCTCCTCCTGAGTCCTTTTACCCGGATCACCTATGATTTTTACAATTCTCGCTTTTACAGACTGGAAGAAAGCAACCTCATCTCTGATGGCGATAGCATCATCATGAGGCACTGATATTGAAAATGCCCTTAATAGTCCGGTTACTCTGTTAATAAAATTCTCTTTATTGTCTTGAGATGATAAAATATGGTCCGCGGCTACCGGTAGGAACTTAAATTTCTCCTCAGGAGTACGTAATCTGAAGAATCTCTTATAATCAAATCCTTCAAACATCGGGACCACCGATTCATAATATTCCATCATGGTTCTTACAGCTTCTTCCTGGTCAAAGGCAGGTTTGCCGGCACAACCGCTTGCCGTATATTCTGAAAGGGCTTTTTTAAGGTCCTGTGCTATCCCAAGATAATCAACCACCAATCCCCCTGACTTATCCTTGAAGACCCTGTTTACTCTTGCAATAGCCTGCATCAGGGTATGTCCTCTCATGGGTTTGTCAATATACATGGTATGCAGACATGGCACATCAAATCCTGTAAGCCACATATCCCTGACAATGACAAGTTTTAATTCATCGGCAGGATCCTTCATCCTTTCTCCTATTGCCTTCCGTTTTGCCTTGTTCCGGACATGATGCTGCCACTCTACAGGATCGGAGGCACTACCAGTCATTATAACTTTAATCGCTCCCCTAGTATCATCAGTATCGTCCCATTCAGGTCTCAGCTTAATGATGGCATTATACATATCCACACATATCCTTCTGCTCATGCATACTATCATTCCTTTGCCTTCAAGAACAGAATTTCGTTCTTCAAAATGTCTGACAATATCTTCCGCTATCCTGGCTATTCTGTCATCATCACCAACGATAGCTTCAAGTCTTGTCCATCTGGATTTGAATCTCTGTTTTTCAGTCATCTCCTCATCCTCGGTAAGCTCCTCAAACTGCTCATCGAGTTTGACTTTCTGATCTTCCCTGAAATTAACCTTCGCCAGACGACTTTCGTAATATATACTGACAGTTGATCCATCAGCGACTGCCTGCTGCACATCATAGACATCAATATAGTCCCCGAATACTGCCTGGGTATTCTTATCTGTTGTCTCTACGGGAGTACCGGTGAATCCAATGAATGAAGCATGAGGCAGGGCATCCCTGAGATGTTTTGCGAATCCGTCTATGAAATCATACTGGCTTCTATGAGCTTCGTCTGCTATGACAATTATATTCCTTCGGAGACTTAA
>JAFGOZ010000614.1 GCA_016926235.1 Bacteroidales bacterium
CCTGGAGGAGCGTGCTTCTGCGAAAGGAGGGTAACCAACAGTAACTGGAAAGGAAGGCGGGGTTCCTAACCGATTACTAACTATAGTATACATCACTAACCGTTTTCAAACAATAGTACTAAAGTACTATTTCTGGTGATACTTACCAAAAGAACACACCATTTGAATATGAACTAGTTAAATGAAAATATATCGAGATAGCAATGCTCTTAATTGCATCACAAATAGTGGTGTCTTACATAAACTCATTTGAAAAATTTGAGGAATGGAAACGCCTGTTGAAATGAACTGTTAAAGTGTATTAATCGCCAGCTTACGATATATAGAATACTAAAACACCATTGAAGGATTTTTTTACAGGTGGAGTTGCTTGTGTTTTTCTTATCTACAGCATCGCGACTGACCATGAGTATTATCAATGTTAAGCAAACGACATGGATATGTATAAAGCGACCATAATCAGCAGCTATCATCAACAAGGGCAAACACGCTATAAATGAAGTTGATATGCAAAGAAGTAACCATTTCCGAGTTCTGATATCTAGTTTACCGGAGTAAAACTGTGTTGATTTAATATTAATGAGTAAGGGTAAAAAACTTAAAAAACCCACTAGCATATAGGTAATTACCGTATTTGACGTCATCAGATTTTTTACATACCTACGACTTGATGAAAAATCCGAGACAAGGAAGGATATTGTTCCTTTTTGCAGCGATGGTAGATAACAATTGGGTGGTGCAGCTTCTCCTAGAGAATTACAAATACGAAAAACCGTTTGATAATCTGTTTGTGCATGAAGTGCTATGTATCCAAATAACAAAAAAGAAGGTACTAAACTTAATATTGAAAAAAAGACGCGTTTGCTGAGTCCTTGATCGTAGAGGATAACAACTGATATTAAATATGGGATAAACACCAATAACATTTCGTGACTCAAAATAAGGAAGATACTTGTTAATCCGAGTAAAAAAGAGAAAGAATTACCAAAACACTCGTTTAACTTATCAATTTTATTACACAAAACCGATAATATAGTAAATAATAATAATTCTTTTCTGAATCCAGCATATAAATCCAAAACTGGGAACAAGACAAATGCTGGGGATGCTATAAACAGCAGAATAATAGGTTTTAATTTTATCCTACTTGCAAGTTGGTATGTATTAAATAAAAATACTGTATAGAGCAAAATCTGTAATATGATAACCAAGTTATCAAGAGAGATATTTGATAGTTTCGAAATAATTAAAAGGATCTCTCCTATTAACCCTCGTCTAACAAATCCACCCTGATAATTAATTAACCAATCAGCGATTTTGAAATCATAATGATACTGATGTATTGCATAGTAAAAAATAAATAAGTTCACCGCAATGAAAAATGATTTGTAAAATACCCTAGAGAAGTTTACTTTATAGAATATATTATTGATAAAACTGATATTAGCTTTCACTGAGTGTTTATGATCATTTTAATAATTTATATATTACGTAAACTGGATTTAGTAATCCCGCAAATCGATACCAATTTCAATCTCAGTATTATATACTACAATATCACCTTTAATATCCACCTCATTGTTGATGAGAACTGGTAAGGACTCACCATCTTCAACCATTCTTATGACAATAGGTAAGGTAATTTGTGTTGCTGGGATTGTAACAAGCGTACAGTCGCGGAATGGATTACGCACTTTACCATATAGTTCGGGAAATAACAATGTTGTAAACAAATTCACACTTTGCACTTCGCCTTTACTGTTCAATATACCCATATAAGGTAAAGCAGTTGATTGAACGCGTCTGTGCCAATCTGTGCAAATATAGACATTCCCAAGAGGTAATCGCACGATATCAACGCCCTTAAGTTCAATTCCGCTATCTTCACGACTAAAAAATACCGAAAGTGTTTTGAGCATTGGATCGCTATCTATTGAAAATGCATTATGAAAATCACGTGATGGCTCTTCACCTTTATGTAACAAGATAAGGCCTTGGTGTGCATATGCAGTCCGCCAATCTTCATTGTCAAATAACTCTGTGAACATATTGGCTTGTAACCCATACGGATAACCCCCATACCATACGTTCATAGCAACCCACTCAACATCCCGTATATCCGGAAAGATTCTCAAGATTTCCCTTTGTGAATCTTGGGCAGCAATGTGCATATCCATAGATGCCGGCGCATTTTCTGGGATTAAGGCGAGAAGTTCCTTGACATATTTCTCTTGACCTGACTTCACAGGCCAAACAAAAAATGGGTTCAGCGGTGTATAACCCTCCAGTAAATGAACAGCAAATATTGTACCAAGAAAGGAAACACGCAGGATACCTGACCAATGTAAGAGGGGGAATATGGTATGAAGTCTTGTTCTCAGCCAAATCATACCATCTAGCGATCCCACTAGTAAATAGGAAATGAATGGTAGGCTGTAATGGGCAAGTGATGGATGAACCATTGCATCGTTTGCACTAACAGCATTGACAACGAGTAATGGTAAGCTGGCAATGTATGCTTGTGGCTTAAAGAGATAAAGAAATAATAAAGGTAACCCCAAGCGGAGATTATAAAGTAATAATCTTTGGAATTTGCTGATCAAGAAATGTGGTTGGATTATTTTTTTTATCAGATTAAGGTTACTGATTTCAGATCCTGATTCACTGAAAAATGCCAAAAATGGTGTTGGGGCTTCACTAAAATAGGGCATGATAATGAAGAAATTTAGCATACTCCACACAATTCCTATCCCTAATATCCAAATAGCCTGTTTCCGCATTTTTTCCGGAACCATCCACACCATAGCCCAGCCTGTGACAAATGGGACATCCTCTCTGGTTCCCATGGCGAGTAACGACCATAACCACCACCATCCAGGTTTATCACTCTCCGCAGCATCTAAAGCTGCTAGAATGCATGGAATGACAAAGCTTGTGCCATGGGGGTCCCATCCAATGGCTGTCTGGATAGCTGGTAAAAATAAATATCCACTGGTTAACAAGACAGCGAATTGATTTGAGTGGAACCTACGTTGAGCAATTCGGTAAAAAGGAATAGCACCCAGCCCTACACTGATGCACATAGATAGAAGTAGGGTTTCAGAATGAGGAAACAATGCGTAGGGTATTGCTAATATTAAGAGTATCGGCTGGACATGCTCCCCAAGGAAGTTGACCGTGACTCGACTTTCAAAGTCTGTCACAACTTTGCCAGTTGCGGGAAATAAAGTAAAAGCGAATGGTCTACCATGTATGGTGTTCCATACAGTTTGTTCAATGCCAGCCAGGTCCAGAAATGTCCAATGCGCCTTATGTCGGGAGACTTGGAAGAAACCAAAGTATGTGATATAGATAAGGATGAGGATTGCCAAGATATAAGTTGAGTTCTTTTTAGTGATTAAACTTCTATTTGGTATTTGACTAGATCGCTTCATAATATGCTACATTTGGTAAAGTGTAAATTGATTGATTTGAGTTTGATCTTTATAAAATAGCTAGGAGAAACATGTATTTGGCGTAAAAGTTATTCCACTTTTTTATAAATTTGATAGATTTCCTTTTCATAAACCAGATGATACCTACCTGATGCGATGATCTCATCATAGATATGCCACAGATTATTAGCCCATCCAACCACAATAAAATCGGGATCGTATTTTTTTGGATCATACGCGATCTCTACATCATGACCTAAAAGCATCCGTCTATTTCCATTATGTTGCACACTGTCTGGTGGATAATGGTATGGAGAGTCAAGTAAAAAAAATAACTCACTTTCGTATGTTTCTAGTGTATCACCATGTTTTACAACTGTATTGAGGTAATCAGTTACATCCAGAATAGCGCTGTCAGAAACCAGATAAATATCCCAAATATTGTGAATCGTCCGATATGAATTAAGTATGAAAACAGCGAATAATATAGCAAAGAAAATGCCTCGATAAGGAAAGTGGTGATTGCGTATAGATTTGAAATCTTCTAAAAACATGATTTTTATATTATCTATATTAAACAAATCGGCAATCAGCAAACTAGTAAATATATGACCAAGGAAAACCCCTGGAAAGGCATACCGTGGCCATCCGATGGATAGAAAGATATACCACATTATCCAGCTAAATGAAAATCCCCATAAAGAAATGATAATCACGCCTTTCCTCGTCTGAATTGCATTTATTGTTCGATTTTGCCACAGTTGAAACGCAAACCAAACTACACCTAATGTACTCAGTAAACCATATCCTCCTAGGAAGACCTTTATCAATTGATCGATACGGATATCCTTGATAAAGACAATAACATAATACTGTAGGTTGTTTAAGTAATTAGCCATTTGATAGGAATCAGGTAACTGATTTTCTGCATATGCCAAGTGACTCGTATATAGACTCCATCCCCATACGATTAATAAGTATAAAATCATCGATGATACGAGTATAAGAATAATCTTTCTTTGAACTGGTTTGCTTCTGTAAAAATAAACAAGGACAAAGATATGTGAGAAAAAATAAAATGGAATCACTTGAGGTTTTGTAACAAGAGCTAACGCCCAAATGAATGCTGGAAACAGTAAGAAAATTGGTTGACGATGCCATATGTAGTAAAGCAGGACATAGCCTAGAATCACAAGCAACACGACTAACATCTCACCTAAGACGCGGCGTCCTAAAATTATGGGATGCAAGTCCATATTAACAGGTGCAAGTAGAGATAGTAATATAAAAATATTCCCAATTTTCGAATTATATAATTTATTTAGCAGTAAATATATCAATACATATACGATTAAAACAACAACTACACCGGGTATTCGTGCTTGCCATAGACCAATTCCGAGAAATTTGAAACTTAACTTATGCAGCACTATCAATGGAAATCCAGTATTCAACATTATAAGGGGTATAGGTTCACCAGAAAGAAGTTGACCATAATGTCCCAATTCAATCCAGTTTCGCGCCAACGATAAAGTCCAACCTTCATCAAACCATAATGGAGGCATAGCTGCATGTTTAAAAATTGAAAACACTAACACTGTGAGATAAATAGAAATAAAGATATAGTGTTTTTTGAGTTGACACACCACATTTTGTTTTATTAGTCTCATTGCACAGACTCGCTTTTAGAGTGGGTCATATTTTGCTAAATTTAGCATTGACCTGTGGCGTTCGAAACAATTCACCTCGCCAAACAAATACGCAAAGAACTAAAATTGAAAGTGGGTAAAAAATGAAATGAGGTGTTGGCAATAAATCAGTAACTGCCACAAAATGATATATCATCAAACCCCAAGGAATAAATGCATAACCCCAATGTTTTTTCGCTAACCAGCCTAACGCGGGTGAACTACCAACAAAATGGTACGAAAGGACATATGGAGAAATAATTAGATTCACTAGAAGCGCAAATGAAAGGATAAGTTGGTTAATATCTTTGCGCCAGACAATGATGGAAAACCATATTATCACACCAAATATGAGTAATAGAGATAGAAGAGAGGTTTCTTTCCAAAGAGATAAATTCAAACTCTCTAAAGGGGGTGTGAGTTGTATAAACTGAATATAGCGCAAAGGCCAATCAATACCGCAGAAAAAAAACGAGGTAACCAATACTACTAATGGTAACAACATAGTTTGTAGCATATCGCTGAAGTTCCATTGCCGGATTAGATGAATGCTCAAAAGTAATAGGACAATTATCGTGTTGGTAGGTTTAGTGGTTAACAGCAGTATTGCTAATCCCAGAATAAGTGGGCGTCTTTTCTCAACGCACCACCAAGCGAATGCACATGCTCCAACACTAATTCCATCCCATTGCCCTGAAAACATCATATTGAGTGTATATAGATTGACTAATACTAGTATGTTACCCCAACCAGGCATACTATCTACCAACAAATTCATTGAAACAAGAATTCCTGATAATGAAAGTATATTTAACATTGCTTGTCCCCAGACATCTGGTAAATAAGATAGGGGAATAGTAATCAGCATACCCCAAGGCATATAATAATAAGAATTAGTGTTAGCATCATAAAGCCGCGATGTACCTTCTAGAAAAGACCTCGTACTTTCTGAATAATATACATAGTCAACAGAAATAGGAATTCTTTGCAAGGTAATAAGCAATATGAAACTTATAAATACATACAATAACACCTTTAAGATCGTTTTTTTACATTTGTTAGTAGTCATCAATAAACAGTCTCGCATATGTTAAGAAATGATCTTTTTAAATTACACCAGATTATATCAATACAATGATCTACTATTACGTATATTCTCTTAGAATTCATTAATTATTTATAATTCTCTTGTTATTAAGACATCACCGTTATTTGATCTCATTTCGGCCTCAACTTCCGCAGCGTTAAGTAAATAAGTAAGACTAGGTTTAGGACTTAGTATCAAAAAAGATTGGAAAGAAAATAAACGTTTGAAAAGGTAAAGTAAAAAGGTATTAATATTAAGTAGGGTAGTCGCAATATTTTTGCTGGAAATAACTAAAGGAAAGGGTATCGGTGTTCCAGTAACATGTAGTATTTCATAATTCGCCATTTGAAATAATGCCTTCAAAGAATTAAAGGTGAAAAGTCTACGGTGAGTTAAATCAAGGATTCCTCTTTTGCCATAATTAAAATTTCCAAATAACAAACTCAATCGAGTGATAATATGTGCAATATTCGCTGAACTTACCAATACTATAATATTTGGTCTAATTGTCTCACGTAATTCCGCGACAAATTTTTCTGGAGATTCAAGATGTTCAATAACATCCAACAATAAAACGTAATCAAATTGTGCCATATCTACATCTGGCAAACCATCATTTAAGTCATGTAAGATAAACCCATCAAGTTCGATGTTATCTAAAGGAACAATATCCACACCAACTACTCTACAGAATTTTTGTTTTTTCAATGCTTCTCCTAAGTACCCTCCAGCGCATCCTAAATCAAGCACATGACTACCCGGTTTGATACTTTTTAAGGCAAGCGAATGTGGACTGCGAAAACTTAATTTTGGTAAGTATATTCCAGCTTTTGGTTGGCAGTCATATTTTCTATCGTAATACAACCCATATCGCTGAATATTAGCTTTCAAAGTAGTCTTTACTACATTTAATGCATATTTGTATCCGTTTACATGACAGATTTCATCACCATAATACGTGGGAATGGGCACTTCGATGATTCGTTGGTTAGCAATTAGTAATTGGATGATTATTTCTGTATCAAAATGGAAATCATTTGTATTCAAATCAAATGGGATTAAAGACAATGACACGACTGAATAAACCCGATAACCTGAGTGGAATTCACTCAATGTGGATTTTAGTAATGCATTCTGGATCTTAGTTAATATTCGATTTCCGATAAATTTGTAGAATGGCATTCCCCCATTTATAGCTGCTTTTGGATCTATCATTCTTGAACCAAATACAACATCAGCATCTCCATTGATCAAAGGAAAAAGCAAATTCGGTAAATATTCCGGTGCATATTGTCCATCACCGTGTAAAAGTGCAACAAAGTCAAATTTATTACGAATAGCATACCAATAACCAATTTTTTGATTCCCTCCATATCCCTGATTGATTGGATTGACTAACACTTTGAGTTTCATAGGAGGATTCTTGTTCGATATCATCTCTGAAGCAATTTCAAATGTTCGGTCATTACTTGCATCATCAATGACGAGTATCTCTACATCATAGAGGTCAGCTAGTTCTGTTGGAATACGCTGCACAACTTGTTTAATAAATTTTGCAGCATTATATGCAACAATAAATATTAATAACTTTTTCTTTTGAACCATAAAATTCTCTTCACTTTCATTGCATCATCTGATTTTTTATAGTGCGATAAGTCATAGATAACCAAAACTGTACATATTGCCAATGTAATAAATGTTATACTTACCCCAATGTAGAATGATGTTGGTTGATATATGAGTTCTATTCTATGTTTACCCGGTGGTACAGTGGCAGCGATAAACCCAATATTTGCCCGTAACGCAGTTGTTGTTTCACCATCAAGGCGAATTTTCCGCTCACTATAATAAGGCTCACTAAACACCAGAATGCCTTCATGTGACGTCTCGACGCTAATATCAAAAGAACCATATGCCGGTTCATAATTGATATTCTTAAGATCATAAACACCTTCATTCATCGTTTTACTATAATCTATGTTATGAAGTACTACACTTTTTTCATAATCAAAATCAGGATTGAGTAAAACATTCGCAGCTATTTCATCCGAATCAACAGTTATTACATCATAAACCATATAAACCCTTGGCAATACATCAGGATTTTCATAGAGAAAGTATTGAGTGTTATCCGAAATCAACTTAAAGTGATGGTCATCAAGTATATCGGGTGAAATCATATAACGCACACCAAGAAAATCTAATGCGCGGGAATCAACCGTTGCTCGATCGGATAATAAGCTGGTTGTTCCAATTCCACCACCTTTCGAGACAGATTCTATATATATCTGGTAACCATCTAGAATACCTGAATTAAATCCATTTATATTACTTACATTCAGCAACATATACTGATTAAAATTCTGTGACGCAAGTACACGATCGAATTTATTGAAGTTGACTCCTCTGAACAGCAAACGTTCATCGTCAAAAAATGTAGGCGGTGAATCTATCTTTATATGGCGCAAAGCAGCAGTACCAACATCAGCATATTGAACTAATACTAGTACAATTACTACCATACTTTTTGGAATCATAGACTTTTGATATTTTACGAATATCAATAGGAGAATTGTAAGTATAAGTATGAATCTTAAGAAAAGTTTAATCGTTTGATTCTCAGTAAGATATGAAGATGGAAAGAACGTATCGGGGAAAAATAAAACTCGAAATAATATTGCTAAGATAAATATCTCCACAGATACCATTAAGTACTTTAAGGATAATAAATCAATAGATATTAATTTTTTTATTAAGGTCATTAATAGAGTAATACATACAAAGAATAAACCACTTTGAATTGCAATTTTAGTAAGTCCGTTTACATCGTTCCATACGTTATCCAAATTTGGTAGATTTGCGTACCCAACAGTTACCCCCATCATAAAGAAAACTATTACACCCAATATTTTCCTGGTAGTAGTTTGCATTTGGTCAGTAAACATATGGTTGAAAAACATTTGTAAACCAATACCGCCCAATAAAATAATTGATGGCATCCACATAAAAAGAGAGCGGGGCGGGACACGCACTATCTTTAGTGGGGGAAATAATAAATAAAATATAATATAAAAACCTAATGTAGCGCCAAACGCAAGTAGCATAGAGATAATAGGAATTATTTTTAATAACCAGACGGCATTACTGCTGTTTTTCGATACATAAGCTAGAATTGAAAATATAATAAAAACCACACCAATATAAGGTATCAACTCCCAGTAGTAGGCTTGTTTCTCAATATTGATATAAAACTGGGGTAGAAAGATCCCAAACAAATCAGAAACTGTCAAAGATAGAAAATTCGCATCAGCGATTGAATATCCTGAAGTAAGTGAGGTGGCCTTCTGCATTTCTAGTGTCGGAACTAATTGAATAGCACACAAACTAATACCAATGACAAATATAATTATAAGTTTTGCAAATGAATTCAGCACTTTTTTCCAGGAGTGGTCATTTAGCCAAGATATATAGACTCGATAAAACCAATACATCCCTATAAACAACACAGCATAAAAAGGATATGCTGGATGTCCCGTAAGAATAAGGAGTGCGAGACAAAAACTAGCACCAATATTAATAGACGGTCTATTCGAATCAAATGCTTTTACAAAAAAGTAAAACGTAAGTGGGAAAAAAGAAATAGCGTACATCAACCATAAATGTCCAGCATATATACGTTGTGTCATCCCACCATTAAGCATATAGGTTATGGCAGTAAGTAATGATATACTGGGCTCCAATGAGAAAATTTTACTTAACGCATACATACCGATGCCAGCCAAGAATATGTGAAATGCAATTGACCAGGAGAATGACAGATTTAAAGGAAGCAAACGGAAAAACAGTTGGGGCGGATAAAACAACTGAAATTGAGGGTGAGCCAGAGCAGGTGAACCACTAAATACATAGGGGTTCCAGAAAGGGATTTTACCACTATCAAGTGTTTCTTGGACATATTTCTCAAACATATAATGTAGGCGATATAAATCATCACCATATATAATAAATTCATTAGTTAAAAGTACGTCTCGACATAAAAAATATGCGGTAAGTAAAATAACTAGTATTGCGATCAAATTTCTGTATTTACCATTCCCCCGTGCAGTAAAGCCTTCTTCTCTGACACATTTTTCTGATATATTCTTTGGACTGCTTTTAAATGTTCTTACGTATATGCACAATCCTATGCATAGTAGAAATAGAATAGGACCGTCAGCCCAAATCGTATCTACAAAACGTGACACTCGCCATAGTATAAAACTGAGTGTCCATAGGAAAACAGGAAATAAATAGAATATATAATACCAAACAACCCTTTTCTCAGCTATGTTCTGTAATCGCAAATCAATATACTTCCATCTATACAAAAGAAAATAACCAGAAAACAACCAGAACATTGTAAAAAAAGAAATGATTACAATCATAACAACCCGTAACAAGTTTTGATCATATGCATAAACAGCGTCAATTTTGAGTACATAGTACTTTATCAAGGCAAAACAAGACCATATCAATATCCAAAGTACCATAATGAATGTTAAGTAGCGACTTTTATTTTGTTTTTCCACTCGTTACTCCCATTCAGATAGATAACAACACATATCCTCTTGGATAATTATCCAACTTCATTGGGTCATATCTATATAAGGAAGACATAAGTAGGCATTTCCAAATAGTAACTAGCAAACTCGTTTTGCATCAATTAGTATATACACTTCTTTTTACCCAAATTTCATTATCATCTACCTGCTTCAAAAATGTATAATTCTCTATAATATATTCTGTTATAATAGGAAGTCTTTCCTCACTAGTGAAACCATCTATCTGATATGCAAAACTTGTATTCTTATAAAGAATTAATTTCACATTATTCTTTTCTAAATCATCTACTACTTGCCTTTGATACTCCATTGGCATTGCAAACCATACAACTGGAAATCTACTTGGACATGGCGTATCTAAAAAGTAATACCATATTGCTTCAGATGTCATTGTGAAAAAAGTATCATTTACATCTAATCTTGACTCTAAAAATTCAATTGCATTAGTATAATTTTCTGGAATAAATTGAGAGTCATCTTTATTAATCGGGAAATTCCACTTTAGTAAATCGTATTTGATAACACTATACGTTGCTAAAATACAGAAAATCGCAACTGTTATCTTGGTCACAAAACATATGATTTTATTTATACGTTTTTTTACCAGAGATTTTTGAAGTATATGTTTAAAGTAAATATATAACGAAAGAAAATAACTTATCAGTGATGAATATATGACATGATCCCAATCAGAACGTCCCAAAGCACTTCTATAATAAAAAATTGACATTATAAATAAACATATTTCCCTTATATGACATCGGAAATAAAATGTTAAATAGAATCTTGTTTTACTGAAAGAATTAATGCCTCCCAGAAAACTATAACCCAAATACCATAAATTAATAGACGATAAAATGATTGGTAATAAAAACATTGGTGAATTAAAAGGGTATTTCTTACCATCGACAAAATCTTTCCATTTTGGCATTTCTAATAAAACAAAGTTCACAAACGATGAAAAATCCCATTTTATAAAGTAGCCCAGTATCAATACTGCTGATAGTATCCCCAAGATACTAGCAAATAGGACTGATTTTGTATAATTAGTATTAATAATAAATAAGGAGAAAATCAATGGAGAAATGAGTAAATATGTTGCAGTTAAATAAAAACCTCTATCAATAGAATAAATAAATGTCGCAAATGAAATAAAAGCGAATAAGAATGCAAAAATCGCCAATTTAAATTTACTAAGCATTTTGTCTTCAAGGTAGTCGATAATTTGAAGAAATAGATATAGAAATAGAAATGTAGTAATATCTCTAGTTGGTATAATGAGTAACCTTGGAAAATATAGGAATACTGGGGACGATAGAATTACAAAGATAATAAATGATAAATAGGCATACGATAATCGCGACAACAATTTAATTAAGACTATGAATAATAGAATATAAGATAGTAGCTTTAACATAGATTCTACTACTCTCAACGAACCAATGGATCGTTCAAAAATAGTGAATGCAAGCACTGCCCGTAATGGATCCTGAAAAATACCATGAGCAAATACAAAATCTTTGTATGGCGTCATATTAGCCATATATGAAATCGCTGTTCCTAATGATTCACCCTCATGAAAGGTATCAACATATTCATCGCTTGATAAGTAAGTCGGGATATTTATTGCCACAATTAAAGCAAACATAATAGCAAATAGCCAATGTTTTTTTGTTATTGGAATTGAAAATTTCCTGTATGTAGATAATTCATAACGAAATGTATGCGTAAAATAATTTTTTTTAATTAGATAGATACAAACTAGAATAAATGACGGGAAAATTATTATAAATAAAAAATTGTATATATCATTCCTTGGGTTGTATTCTATTTCTGTTAAAGGTCCTTTAATAGACATTTGATCAGTAAAGGGTAATATTGAATATTGACTCGATATTCGAATTGCGATATATAAAGAAATGACCCAGATAATCCAAGTAAATGTTAATTTTGAGTCATTTTCATTCTTCATGATACTGTTCATCTACATTGATTTGCCATATGTTTTCTTTTGATGTAATTCCATTTAATATATTATTAACTGCAGTTATTGAACTTAACATCGAATGGTCAGTGTTATTGTATTTATGCATGCCATTTCTACCAACTAAAAACAAGTTTTGAATAGTATTTAAGAAATCCTTTATTATATCAAACTCACTATAAGTACCAAAATATGCTGGATATGCTTTAGGCATCCGGATCACTGTGTAATCAAGCACATCTTTTTTTTCAATTATCTCAATATATGCTAACTCTCTAATAGCAAACTTTGCGAACTCTTCATCACTCATACTCCATAAGTCATCACCTTCATCACAGAAATACTCCAAACCAAGCCATATAGTATTAGGATTTCGAACTAAATACGGACTCCAATTGTTAAAGATCTGTAACCGTCCCAATTTGACTTCTCTTTCTTGAATATATATCCAGTTATCAGGAATTATATTATTAATGGTTTTAACTTTTGATTCGTTCTTGATTTTCAGCTTATTAAGAAGCACTCCAACGGTAATAAAATCACGATAAATCAACCCTTTAGCGATCCTTGCGACTTCATTGGGTACAGCAGGAGACATGATCTCTATAAGTTCTTTAATTGGCATGGTTGATAACATATAATCACAGTTCATTTTATATGTTATGTCTTTATAATTATTTTTCACAGTAACACTATTTACTTGTGATCCTGATCGATTTACACATAATACTTCATTATTCAATAATATTTTCCCTCCCTTATTTTTTATCTGTCTTGCTACCTCTTCCCACAATTGGCCAGGGCCCAATTTTGGGTAACAAAAGTGAGAAATAAGAGATGTTTCAATTTCTTTTTGTGCTATTGAAGCTTTTTTTAAAAAAAACTTTCTTATTGCATTGGTAATAATTTTACTAATCGATAATCCCTTTATACGTTGAGTACCCCATTCTGGTTCTATTTCACTTGGAGCCATACCCCACACTTTTTCAGTGTAATCTTTAAAGAACATTTGATAAAGCTGTTTGCCAAATCGATTAATAAAAAAATCCTCAAGTGATTTCTCTTTTTGGGGAAAAATTTTTATCATTAAATAACTAAAAATAATGCGAGTTGTCATAAATAATCCGAAATTCTTCAGTGTATTAAAATTTAGCGATATGGGGTAATCGTAGAGATGACGATTAAATAGTATTCTTGACAATCTGTGCCGGATTAGCATTACATTGTCAGTTTTTTCTGGATCAGGTGATTCGGCTAGGTCTGAAAGAATAATATTTCGCTTCAAGATTATATCATCAATAGAAGGTGCTCCTTGTAATGGTAGTATATTTTGCCACCATTTCATAACATAATCTGATTTAGAAAAAAATCTATGTCCACCAATATCAATAAGATTTCCTTTATAATTTACCGTTTTTGATAATCCACCAATATCTGATGACTTTTCAAGCACAATTGGTAAAATGTTTGATTTCTCACATAGTTCATACGCAGCAGTAAGACCAGCAGGTCCAGCACCAATGATTAAAGCAATTTTTCTTGTCATTTATTATGCCTACAATGAATGAAACAATAATTATTAACTATATCGAGAACTCCGTGAAAAGTAAATACCGTGGAATGATGATTCAGATTTAACAATCTAATGGTTTTGGTCCAAACAAGAAGGTGTGCTGGTATTCCATTGTTTCTTATTTCTGAATAAACCAACTTGATGTATGAATAATTGCCGTTTGAGTGATACTACTAATAACTTTATCTTACGAAAATCAGTTAGATTTTTATGTTTTGATGTTCTTTTCTGTGTAAGGTGAAAATACTCAAAAATTTTTAACAACCAATCCCAATTTGGATGTGGTGAGGATAGCAGTATGAGACCGTTAGGTTTACAAATGGAGCATAAATCACCCAGACAGTCGACGTGCTCTATTACTTCAAGAGCACAAACTACATCATACGAGTTTTCTTTTATACCTAAAAGGCGCCAATTTCGAATATCGCCGAGTATGTCAGTAGGTTCGGTTAAATCTAATGTACATACTTTATGATTGCATTTTCGAAGTTGTTTGGAAAACCAGCCATCGCCAGATCCTACTTCAAGAATGGTAGAGTTAGATTCGATGTGGTTGAGTAACAATTTCAGTTTACATCTTCTTGATATCTCACTTAATAAAGGCTGTCTCTGGTGCATATCTTGTCATCCTAAGTTAGTATCTATCCCAAATCTGTGCACGCCCATCATCGTATACACGTTCCCATAAGGGATCCTCAACCAAGCTTTCTGCCAGATTCTCTTGCAGCTTGAGATCTAGCACGATGCGGTCCACGTCATATTTCTCCAGCAAAGTATTGTAACGAATGCCGTTTTGGATTTTTCCGTAGTCCTGCCATAGCTCATATGGATAGAGTTCAACCCGGGTGTCGATAAAAACACCCATCTCTGGCAGCGCCCAGATAAAATAGCTACCATAACCCATTTCATTATAGATTTTACGTCCAGGATGCGTTCTAAGGTATTTTGCTGCGCCTATAGGTGTTTCCACAGCTAACAAAGACCCTTCCTCTTCATTGACCAGGACAAGATTCCAATAGGATGCCGGCAGGGGTAAACTCACACTTTCCACGAACCATGGTTGTACTAGCAGTACCGGCACGAAGACCAACAACATTATCATCACATTAAGTAAATTCCTGCGTCCTTTCCGTTGCAGCAACAATCCTTTATCATCTAATAAAAATATGATTTGTTCAGCCAACAGGGGCATCGTGGCAAGACTGAACCAAACAACGTAACGCATTCCACTCCAGGCTAACCACAAAAAGCTAATAAATAAAAGAATATCTTCAACCTTCGGACGGGTCCTGTTGAACCAGAACACGACCAAAAAAATAAGGATACATATATAAAAGACTGTATTTGGTATCCCAACAGGTATAGGTGATTGCCATTCGATAATATGCTGCTGGCTTGGTTGGTCAGTCATCAAGTTAAATACATATCCGATGATACATGGACCTTTGGGATTGACCATCATTGCAAAAAAAGTCATTAGGGAGATAATGGTCAACCACTTTGTTTTCTGCCAATCTCGATCCCTTGTATTTGATAAGAGCTGCCTTAGTACCTCACTTGTGAAAAAGATACCCAATAAAACAAAACCCAAGACAAAAGCGCCGTGAGTATTCACCCAGAAAACCATAAGTATTGGACACAATAAGAGCCACTTTTTATGGATTTGGTTATCAGCATAGCGATTCAATACTAGGAGATATATCGTAAATGGCACCCAGGACCACATCTGGGGTCGCACAATCAGGTTGTTAATTGTCATTACAAAACCCAATAGCACAACCAATGATGCCAAACGCCAGGATTGGCTTCTCCGTTTGGCTTCACAGGCTACCAAGTATAAAGCTAGACCTTGTAAAAGGTTGCGAACGAAAACGATAAGTTCCAATTTCCCCCAACGATGTAAAACATAAAGAAGGGCTTCCCCCAGCCACGCACCATAGGTAAATGGGTGATGTGCATCGATTGTCCATCCAAACATATTGGTAGTCGGGATGTCGCCTGTGGTTACGATAATTTCACCGACTTTAAGATGCCACCAAAAATCATTAGGGGGCAGGGGAACCAGAGAGGTGAAAAAAAGCGACCCAGCAAGCAAGATAATCAACCAAAGCTGATCGAGACCCGGTACCCATTTTCTTTCTTTTAATAACAACAGATTTAGCATATTATACTATTTGGTTATTACCTCGATAAATTCTGGTTCTTTTTATTACTTTGATTTCGAAAGCAGTGTCCAATTTGTTTTTAGCAAGCGGAAAAGGATCAAAGTTATCAAAATGCCTATCGAACCAACTTTTATGAGGACGCGTGAAATCCCACCTAAGAAACCCCATATACCGTGCCATTGGATATACATTGGAATTTCACTATATCGCAAAGACCATATTAACGTAGGATGATAAGCTTCTACCCACTCCAGATGTTGCGTATAAAAAGCGATTCGTGCCAGGTGCATAAAAATCCCCCATCCCACTGCTAAGCCAAAAATACGTTGAATCCACACCTTCTCTTTATAAAAGCTTAAACCGATGGCTGCCAATAGGATCAATATGGGATGGATTTCTTGCAGCATCCGTTGGTTATATGCCACACCTCCATACCATGCCCACCAATGGCTCATGAGTAAAAGTTGCACTAAAGCACAAAGTGATAGATAGCGACCAAATAAATACAAATCGCTTAATCCATTCTCGGGTTGTTGTGCACGTGGATGCGCTTTCCAGACGGCAATCCCGCCAATAATAGCAAACAGAAAAGCCGGACTGTATGCTAGAAGCCCGTGCGAAGGGGAGAACAATATTCCAGGCAATCCCACCCATATCGGCGTCGTCCAACCATCCATAGCTTCGTTACCATATCCGGTTGAAAATGGTGAACCAAATGCCCAAATGTTATAAAGGATGTATAACATTATCGGTGGAACAATACCTATGAAATAAGAAAATCCCATAACAGGTGTCTGTCTATACCTGTATAGTATATATACACCTAAAATCATGAATACCAGGATTAACTGCAATCGTGTAACCAGTGATAAGCTTAGGCAAAATCCGCTCAGAAAAAGGTATTTGCGAGGAAGATTGGACTCCATTTTTAGCATTTGCACGAGAAACAATATTCCTAAAGCGAGAAATAACTCTCCTGTACTCTGTGTTGCCATCGTCTTTGTAGCTGTTGTCCAGGTGTGCACGCTAAATGCATAGACCAATGCCAATAATAAAGCCTGTTGTTGCTTCATAACTTTCCGCAAGATCAGAAAAATGAGGAGAACTACACTAGTTCCGATAATCGTAGAGGTAATGCTTGATAGTTTTATGTAGTCAATGACCATATTTCCTGTTTTTTCATCAGGATATCCGACAAACAGGAAATACAATCCATAAATAGGCAAAGCCAGGATCGAAGGTAATGGACTGAATTTGGAATAGTAATGACCATTGGATTCCACAACGTAATGGGGTTCATTGCTTAAGTCAAAGAGATAGTCACCATTAATATATGGATCCAACCGCAGTGTGCCGTGCCGCAAAATACTTGCGGGAAGATAGGCAATTCCCGGACTGTCTCCGCCGATCACACCGGATCCCGTAAGGAGATAAATAATCATACACACATAAGCCAGATATATACAAAGCTTCCAGCTAGGTAAACGATCAATAAGTGCGGCCCACTGGTTTAGTTGTTTTTTCATGTTTAATAAAAAGTGTAGTTAATATTGTCATTAATTAGCGATTATCTATAGAAAGATATCATATAACACAATCTATATCAAACCGCACACACTTATAAACAAAAGAATTTAAGTAAAATAGGTAACCAGAATCATAAATAAAAGAATTATGGTACCCAGATATGTAAAGTATAGCTGATGATTAGTTGGAAAAATCCAATAAGGTTGATACTGATCAATACAAATCGTTGAGCAGGTTTACGCATTTTCCTCGCTAACCCAATAAAAACGGGAAATCCTAATAACAAATGCCGCACCAATCCCATATATGGGTGAAGCGGACCTGTGTGATAAGAAAAACTGATTAGCGTCGTAGCTAGGCAGTATATCCGATAACTCACGTGCATATATCGCCAGCTTAAAACAAGTAAGACGAGATAATACAGTCCCCATACAAGATTAGTGACAATATCAGCATCAGGTGATTCTATCAGTTTACCTATTGCCAGCCATAGTGCTTTCCAGGGAAACATAAAAGACTGAATCGGAACAACTTTGACGGCATCTGGAGATATTAAGAATGAGTAGACAATACTGTTAAAATTCGTGTTATCAAAAGTCACATCGTTGATAAAAATCGCTCGGAAGCAGATCCAACCAACATACGCGGCAGGAGCTAAACAGATCGCTCCAATGTTAGTGATTAACTTTTTTTTGCCTTTATTTGATTGGTTTTGTTTCTTGAGATTTTTTTTAAAATGAATGTAATTCGATGGGAAGATTTGATTATTACCACTGCTTTCAAAAAATTCCCATAATAAAGGTAGAACCAGGAGGATCCCTTGCTGTCGTGTCAAGGTGGCCAGGGCTGCAAATAAGCCAGCTACCCACCATCGCCTTAATCTAGCGAAAAATAGTGACAGGATTGCAGTGAATACAAACAACGATTCTGAATACGGGATAAAGAAGGCAAATGCAAACGGAGAGCTGAACAACAATAGAACGCTATTCCAAGCAGCATTGTCGTCAGTATCCAATTGTGCAAGCATATAGAAACACCAATAACTAACTAAACTGCCAATGGTGCTGACTAGGAATAGTGAGGTTAAAGGAGTAATACCTAGAAATTTCAAGAGTAAAGCAAACAGTGGATAGAGTGGATGAAATTGTAAGGTACCATCACCCGCACGATATCCCTGCGTTAAGATGAGGATGTAATGGACTGCGTCCCAGCGTTCAAGTGGCGCAATCCAAACACGCTCAAGCCATAACAATGTAGGTTTGACTGGAGGCCAAGAAGATATAACTTGTTCTCTGTCGGTAATCGGACGTATAGTGGATGCAACCCAACCAGCTATTCGGGTGAGGTATGTTTGTAACATCCAGATAAATATAAAAACCTTTTTTTTCATAAAGGATATTTATAATCTTATTATCTCGGGTAAATAGTTAACAATTAATATAAAAAGACCCCGCCTTAACAGCGGGGTTTTTTACTGATAATATTCGGTTTGAATTATGCGGCACCCAAACCAGAGACGATGGTGCTGAAGACCGACTGAACCTCATCTCCCAACAGACCGAGAATCACGATAACGACGATGGCGATCAACACCAGAATCAACGCGTACTCAACCAATCCTTGTCCTTCCTCACGGGGTAAATAAAGCATCGCAAA
>JAFGOZ010000074.1 GCA_016926235.1 Bacteroidales bacterium
AGTCCGGTATATAGCGTAAGAATGTACTATTACGGGGCCAGATACTATGAACCCAGGGAATGCAGGTTTTACGGGGTGGATCCGATGATGGAAAAATATCCAAATTTAGGGGGGCATGTGTATTGTGGCAATAATCCTGTTTTATTTGTTGATTCTGATGGTAGTGATTATGGTGTAAGTGTTAATATGAAAAATAAAACAATTACTATAAGTCAGACATTCTATACAGATGGAACAAAAAAAACAGGAGACTTAATGAATAACGCCGCTGATTATTTTAATAATCAAAGTGGGAAATTTGCATTAAGAACAAAAGATGGTGATTTTTCGATCATTTATGATGTTAAAGTTGTTAAAGGTGGAGATTCTGATAGTAACTATGACAAAGCATACAAGGATAATACTGCAAATTATGTAGAGACTGATTATGGAAGTGAAGGTGCATTAACTATAGCAGGAGATTATGGAAGCACTAAAGAAGGAGGAGACTATGTAAGGATGTCAAATAGTGAAATTGTTGATGATAAAATATATCAACATGAAGTGATGCATTCTCAAGGAGCTTCACATGAGGCGATAGGAACCCAAGGTAAAACCCTTAACAAAAAAGTTGTTGCAGGCACATTAGATTATGCAAGTAAGAACTGTAAAAATTTTAATATTAAGGTGCTGAATGGGAATGAAAGTTATCAGTTAAAAACTAAGAATACTCAAGACCAACCAAAAGTTGTATATAGCGGAGAGCAAGTAAAATTTAAAGGTGAAGTTATTAATGTGCAATGAAGTGGATATCAATAAATGTTTTTGTTCTTGTATGTTTTTTTGCACAAGGACAAAGTAATCAAAAATTTTATTTCGCTGATACAATTCAAATATCAGGAGTATTAATTTATGATTCAAAAAAAGGGAACAATTATGTACATATATGTAACAAATGTGATTCGATTAATTCCTGGATTAAAATAAAACTTGCAATTTTAAAGAGTCGCTATAAGCTGTTAGAGCCTAACGATGTTATTGTTCTATATAGAAGGATTTATAACCAAAAGCTTTCTTTTTGTAAAAGTGAAAGAAAGGAAAAATACATAATGAGAAACAATAATATGTTTAATGAAAGATATTTTGTTATTCCTTTTAAGAATGAATACTTTATAAGATTGTTTTATGAAGATAAAGAGTATATTACATTTAGATGTTGGTAAGTAGTGTCAACAAGAAAACCCCCTGTTCGCGCCGAGTGTGCTGTGAGAAATGTCGCAAGGCATTTCGTAACTGCAAATAAGATGGTGAAACCGACCCACAATAGTCACCGTTTGCTCAGAATTAGCTTAGCTGATTTTCAATTATTGATTACCCAAGCGGCAGAGCCTAGCGGCCGTAAGGTAAAAAGAGGAAGAGTAGTTGTGTTAATAAAGATGTTGATTATTAATGAAATGCAAACATAAAAAGCAATAAAAGTTCAAGACCAGGCTTTTTTATTATAACTCATGTGGGTTTAGTATCACTAAACCTTTAATGCTTTTAAAATCCTTTGTATTGTTGGTAACCAAGATAAAGTCATAATGCAAAGCTGTAGCCGCAATTACGGCATCGGGGAGTTTTATTTTATACAACCTGCGAACTTCAATTGTTTTTTCCACAATACCATCGTCCATCATGCAGATATTGGAACAGCTTACAAAATCGATCAAATCCTGCTCTACCTTTGAAAATCAGAGCAGTTCAATTTTATTTATTACCGAAAGATTAATTTCATCATCAATAATCTGGGCTAAAGCACTTTTGGCTTTACCGGGCAACTTGTTACCCATGTAATCCAGTACAGTGTTGGTGTCTAATAAGTATCTCTTTCCCATTCGTTACGCATTTGTGTAAGTTCTTTTTGAAGTTCTTCAGTTCTTTCTTTTGATAGACAACCTGCGAACCGTTCCGAAAGCTTTTGCTTAACAGGAGCGGTTTTGTTTTCTATAACCCGGAGTATGTGCATGCTCTCCAGATTATGCAGGAACGATATTGCTATATCGTTTTTTATTTCTACAGTTACCGTTTTCATAAAATCATTGGTGTTGAGTTATTGTTTTCAATTTTACACTGTTAATCATAGCATCGAGCGTGTAAATAATATGGCTTTTTTCAACTTCGGGAAAACTACTTATGTCATTCAATCGCCGAAGCATATCGGGGTCTTTAAATAGGTTGGTTTCTTGTGTTTCACCTAATAAATAACCTACGGTTGTGTTTAAGTAATCCGCCATTTTTTTTACCACTTCGATAGAGGGAACCATCTCATCACGCTCATACCTTCCGATTACAGAATGGGATGTTTTGAGCATTTTCGCAAACTCTTGTTGCGAAAGTTCTTTTGCTTCCCTGCATTCCCTAAGTTTTTTACCGAATGTTATCATTTTCTTGAACCTTTTAAAAGTCAATAAACCCTTGTTTTGGAAGATTTAGACAAATATACGATACTTATACGGTATAATAAAATTTAAAAAGTTTTGCAATTTGAATTGGATAGGTTATCTTTGAACCCGAAACGGTTCAGTAAAAATTTTTTCACTATGGAAATCCAAGAAATAAAGCAACGCTTAAGTATCCAAACAATTCTGCACCATTACGGTTTACGTCCAGATAAAAACGCCATGCTTCGCTGTCCCTTCCATGCCGATGAAAAGGCCAGCATGAAGATCTACCCCGAGACCAACACCTTTAACTGCTTTGGCTGCGG
>JAFGOZ010000075.1 GCA_016926235.1 Bacteroidales bacterium
AAATCAAAGAGTTTATTGTAAGATTGATGTTTTATAAATAACGCAATACCAGTTATTAAAATAGCTGGTGTAATGTGAAAAAGACCCTCGTTTGCTTATAAATTAAGCACGAGGGTCTTTCTCTTTATGTACATCCTTGACTAATTTTTGGTATTTTTTAATATATTTCCTGTTAAATGGTGAATATTCTCCTATTTTAATACTATTTTTAATGAAATTATCAAAATTTTCTTGCTATTTATAAAAAAAATAACTATTGTAAAAGGTGTAATATAGGTAATATACGCAATATGCGTCAACCTCTATATATAATTAAAGAACAGCTTTCTATTTCAGTTCGATTAATGATTTGGTTGTTTTAAAACAAAATAATCATCGCTGACAAAATATTTTTGTATGTTCTCAAGAGGAGTGTGAAGTCATGCCAAATAAAATATATTTTTATAAATCAAGTAAAAATTATTCGCTGCAAAACCGGGGTTGGTTGTATTCTTTACTTTCAATAATTTGTTTTATGATAGTATTGCAGCCTATTAACTCTGCCTTCGGTGCTAATGATTTTGCTTTAAGAAACAATTACACATTTATTCCTGAAGAAAGTGGTATATACAGATATTATTTTGATGGTTATTCTGTTTATGATGAAACATATTTTTTTGTAGAAGGGCAATTTGGATTATATGCTAATAGTATTTCTAATAAGGCTCATTTTACTGATTCTAATGCCCTTATAATCAAAACAGATAATTATTCTTCAACACCTTTTTCTGATATTTTTAACCTGTTTAACCTTCAGCCAATATCAATTAGTGGTTCAAGTGTAAACTTCACAGGTAATACAGCAGATTCTACCGAAAGTGAAATATATCTGAATTTGAATTTTGTTGATGATTTAGTATATCTTATTGGTACGATTAAACCTGCTTATCCTGATATTGCAGGGTATTATGCAGAGTTCACTGGTGTTGCTAAAACAAAGTATGGAGGAGGTATCGGTACATTTGAATATCCATACCTTATTTATACAGCCAAGCATATGAATGAAATTGGTGAGCATCCTGAAGACTGGGCAAGTTATTTTAAAATGACTGCCGATATCAATCTCTCGGAATTCAAAAACAACTTTAATATAATTGGTTATTATAAAGATGAAAACAACAAAAAACCTTTCACTGGAGTATTTAATGGCGAAAATAATAAAATTACAGATTTTACTTATTTAACAACAGGGAAAGATAGGATAGGTTTATTTGGATATATAAATGGGGAATCAGCACAAATAAACGATTTAAGCATTGTCGATCCTAATATTTCTTCAAGCGGCGGAAAATATGTAGGTGCACTTGTAGGTCATTTGGAAAAAGGAGACATTACAAACTGCCATGTTAGCGGAGGTAATGTTTCAGGTTCTGATACAGTTGGAGGATTGATAGGGTGGAATAATGTAATGTTGAATATCACAGAAATAGATGAACAATGGTGTGAAATAGGGAAAATAACAAAATGCAGCAGTGACACGAATGTAACAGGAAATAGGCAAATTGGAGGTTTAATCGGTTTAAATGATGGAATTATAACAGATTGTAATTCAACTGAATTTGCTAATGTTGACGGAATAACTGAAATTGGAGGTTTAGTTGGTTCAAACAAAGGAATCATTATCGATTGTAACCTGATTGCAAATGCTAATATAACTGGAGCGAACAAGGTAGGGGGCATGGCAGGTATAAATAATGATACTGGAGTTATTATAAATTGTTTAGCTTCCGGATATCCCAATGTAATTGGAACTACGGAAATTGGCGGCTTCGTGGGTCTTAATAAAGGTGGTATTTCAGATTGCAATACAACGGGCGAAGCAGATGTTACCGGCTTGACCAAGATTGGAGGTTTTGCAGGGATAAATGATGGAATTATTACAGATTGTAACACGATTGCAGACGCTAACGTAATGGGACAAACTGAAATTGGAGGCTTTGCAGGCTTTAATTCAGGATGGATTAAATATTGTAATTCAACTTCAATAGTTACCGGAGAAAATCAAATTGGAGGTATGATTGGTTACAACTGTAGTATCCTAAGAAGTTGTAGTTCTGTATGTACAGTTTCCGGTAAGAAGAGAGTAGGGGCGTTGGTTGGCAGAAATAATGGGAATATTGTCGATAGTAGTGCCCAGGGAAGTGTTCTTGGATTGGAATATGTTGGTGGTATAACAGGTATTAATGATGGTGGCTATGTTAAGAATTGCTCTTCAATGTGTGATATTGATGGAGAGCAATATATAGGCGGATTTACAGGTACAAATAGCGGAAGCTTGATAAATTGTTATTCAGCGGGCGATATTTCCGGAGATTTTTATGTTAGCGGCGGGGCGGGCAGAAATTATTTCCAAATAATAAATTGTATCTCAGAGGCAAATATTGAAGTGCTATATGGTTACGCTGGAGGATTAGCCGGAAGAAATGAATCGAATGGTTTAATTGAAAACAGTTATTCGGCTGGAAATATTTCCGGTAGGTTTAATATTGGAGGATTGCTTGGCTTTAATGATGGCGTTGTATTCAAATGCTATTCAACTGGTAGTCTAACAGACAATTATGCCGCTGACCAGGTCAGTGATGGCTTTGGAGGTTTAATTGGCGATAGCACTGAGCAGGCATGTACTATTTTATCTGTTTGGGATGTTCAAAAAAGCAATCAGACAATCAGCGCAGGTGGAATTGGCAAAACTACTGCTGAGATGAAAAATAAAGTTACGTTTGCTGACTGGGGCAAAAGCACAATAGACGATACTGGTGATGAAGTAGTATATTGGACGATATACCAGCAGGGCAGTAAAGACTATCCAAGATTATCGTGGGAAAATATTGAAGGCGACGTAATCTCAACAGTCCTTATTACTGATTTACTCTCTGGAAGCGGCAAAGTAAATGACCCATTCTTAATCGATTCACCTGATAAATTAAATTCAATTGGTTTGTTCCCGCATGAATGGGATAAACATTTCAAACTGACAACAAATATTAATATGTCAGCCTATACTGGAAAGAAGTTTAATTTAATTGGTTATTATCGAATACCATTTGCAGGTGTATTTGATGGTAATAACCGTGTAATTTCAAACTTCTCATTTGACTCTGGCGACCAAAGCTACGTAGGTCTTTTCGGTTGTGTTGGTTCTTATCTTGCACAAGTTAAAAATGTCGGAATGGCCAATGTAACCATAAATGCAAAAGACAATATTGGCGCTCTTGCAGGCTATCATAAAGAAGGAACAATTCAAAACTGCTATGCTGAAAATGTCAATATCACAGGCCGTGATTCTGTTGCCGGTTTGGTCGGATATAACCATGAAACCATTTCAGATAGTCATTCCACTGGAGATGTTACTGGCAAGAGTAATGTTGGCGGACTTGTAGGTAATAATTACGAAGGTACAATTAATCAATGTAATTCGAATAGTATTGTCACTGGAGATTCGGCGGTTGGCGGACTTGCAGGAAATAGTTCAGGTTCTATTAAAGCAAGTACATCAACCAGCAATCTTTTTGCCAACACACTTGCTGGTGGTATTGCAGGTTACAATACAGGAACCATAGAAAATACTAACTCTACCGGCTATATACGCAGCAATGAAAGAGTCGGAGGTTTGATTGGCAGCAACGAAGGCAAAACAACAAACTCATATTCAAATGCAGTTATTTATGGAGATTTGAATATTGGCGGTCTGATAGGATTCAATTCGAATGCTGAGGTTTTGGATTGTTATGCTGTTGGTAACGTTGATGGCCGTCTAAATACAGGTGGATTCATCGGGTACAATTCTGGTACCGCTTCAATTACAAACTGCTATTCAAATAATAGTGTCAACGGTTCAGAATCGATAGGTGGTTTCATTGGCGTGAACGAAGGCGCTATCAGCAAATGCTTCTCACTCGGTATCGTTTCAGGTACAACCGATGTCGGCGGATTAGTGGGCTGGAACTGGGAATCGGCATCAATTTCAAACTCTTATTCGAGAAACATGGTTTTTTCCAACCAGTGGGCAGGTGGATTAGCGGGTATTAATAATGGTACAATAACCAAATGCTATTCATCAGGTAACGTAGCCGGAAAAGATTCTACTGTCGGTGGACTGGTTGCGATTAATTATGGTTCTTCTTCAGATTCCTTCTGGGATACCGAAACCAGCGGCCAAATTGATAGTGCTACAGGAACTGGCAAAACAACTGTAAATATGAAAAAGAAAGCAACCTATACTTCAGCCGGTTGGGATTTCAATAATACCTGGAAGATTACCGAAAATCAGGACTATCCGAAACTGAGTTGGGAATAAAATTAAGAAATATTTCTAAAATGTAATAGCCACTACTTCATCTGACAAACAATATTATTTTGTTCGATAGTTGTCTGTAAGTTAATGTCCAGTTTTTTAGCTTTCGC
>JAFGOZ010000615.1 GCA_016926235.1 Bacteroidales bacterium
AGGCTACCAGATACCCCCGAACCGTCATTTGAAGTTGCTGTTACAGTAACTGTCCCATCAGAAACAGCAGTAACCAGGCCGGTAGGGCTGATTGCAGCCTGACCTGTATCATTTTTTATACTCCAGGTGATTGATTTGTTGGTTGCATTAACTGGCAAAATGGTCGCAGATAATTGCAAAGTGCCTTTATAAGTTGTGATCGTTTGAGCGTTACCATTACCTGTAACAGTAATACCTGTAACAGCAATTCTGTATTCCGAAGCACCTATATCAGGCAAAGCATCTCTTTCGTTATGAAAAATATCATGTGTAACAAAATCGTTTTTAATTCCTTTATTTATTGCAGGCGAATTACCTAATAATTTAAAGTATTTTGGATCAAGTTTTCCGGCCTCCATGCTACCAGTTTTCTCAAACATAGGATCTCCAATAATATCTCCAGCAGCTATTACATCTACCAAAGGTGTTTTTGACCATAAATTATGATGAAAGAGCATTTCAGGGTTAGACAAAGCATAAATTGGCAGAGGCTCTCCTTCCTGAAAAATGATATTATTTATAAAAGCTCCATTCTCATGTTTGTTATCAGAAATTTGTACACAAGCAAAATAAGTGCTATTAATGAATGTATTATTGGAAACCAATGTTCCTATCATTTCAGTGCTATAAAAATTCCTGCGACACCCAGAAACAATATTATTTATAAATATATTGTTCTTGTTTAAAATAGGTGATCCATCTTCGTCCCATTGCCCAATACCAACTTGAGTACCTCCATTCATATCTTTTGTTTGATATATTAGATTTCTTTGAACTAAAGAATTTGTGGCATTATTAACATATAGATTTACAGACCATCCATCATAGATAACATTATCCTCTATAATCGAATAATGTGATTCAACTGTAGATACTGCCTCCCCCCATATATCATGAATAACATTACGTCTTATAATGCAAGAATCTGAAGAATACTCAGGCATATAACCTCGGATAGATATCCCAGAACCATTATTTTGAGCCCCAGGGTTTAATGAATTATCTAAAGATGTGTTATAAACAATACAATCCTGAACAATGTTATGATCCAATAAAATATTAATACCACTGCTCCAGCAATCATGTACTATACAATTTTGAATTATGACATAATTTCCTTTTGATACAATTCCTCGTGAACCTATAAAAGCTCCAGTAATACCGCTGTTCTTGACCTCAAACCCACTAAAAACAACATAGTCGTCCCATATCATAACCATTGAGGAATAGTTTTCTTTTGGCAAACTGGTTTGACCATCAATAACAGGTTTTTCACCAGGATATGACGTTACAATAGTAGGTTTATTTTTTGTACCACTTTTTTGATAAACAACTACCTGCTCGACATACGTTCCACCTCGAACGTATATGGTATCACCACCTTTAATTTTGGACATTGCAAATGTAATTGACTTAAAAGGACTGGTTAAGGCACCATTATTGTTGTTATTACCTGAGTTGGATACATAGTATGCAGTAGCTAATGTTCTCTTAGGAATACCAAGAAATAAAACACAAAAACCAAAAATGAAGATTCCTTTGATAGAATAGGAGTAATTTAGGTATTTATAAATAATATTAATAATATTCAATATTTTCATTTTAGACTATCAGAATTATTACAGACATGTTTTGCAAAATCATAAAAATAATTCGACATTATTATATTCTTTAAAATCAAGTTTTTAATAGAGGTCAGCGTTAAGTATAAATTAACAAGCTGGATATTAATTCCTATAGCACCATTGGTCCCAATCCAAAAATAATACTTTTTCGAATGTTCGCATTATTTATAAGATTAAATATTACTCCTTCACTATTTTTCTTCTTTAACCCCTCATATCACATCTGAATATGCTTTAGAGGAAAAATAAATATTTGATTAACGATAAAATAACTTTGACGAATATACAATAATTGTTGATATACAAAAAATATTAAAGAACTATTACTAATATTTAGTACCCAATGATGAATGATGTTTAGGATTCATTATTTGATTATTATCATTTCTAATAATACATACAACGTGAATACTAACAATATAATGTGATGGTTTTTAGTCTTTTATTTTTTACATTTGCAGAAAAATAAACCTAATTCGACCCTGAGATGATGATAGAGAGTAATTACATTTACCTGTTTTCGGTATTCTTTAGATATAAGATGAAAACCTGACGCAGATCAATTTAGTGATGAAGGTATCGTTTACTTACTAATTTGCACTAACCTTTCGTTTTGGAAAAATTGATAAACAAATATGACCCTGCTATAGTGGAAGTGAGAAATCGCAATCCCTTTATATAGTTTTCTTGTTTGCAATAAATTCAGTTCTTCAAATCTTCAATATAATATAATAGTCTATTCATTAATAAAATAAACATTTATCATGCTAAAACCGCAAAATAATCCTATCCAAGAAGATACTGACATAAAGAATATTATTGAACTGGTTTCCAGAAACTACAAGTTTTTTACAATCAGCATAATTGTTGCCCTTACACTGGCATTCATGGCAAATCATTTTATGATACCCATCTATAAGGTTTCTTCTTCCCTGTTAATAAATGAGAATGACAGACGTCCCCAAGGTGTGAATGTTAACGATTTTCTTTACAGCAATTTACTAATAGGGAACCAAAACTTTCAAAATGAACTTTGGGTATTAAAATCCTCTCCAGTTATCGAACAAACCATTAGGAATCTCGACCTATCTGTTAATTATTATTTTAAAGAAGGATTCCAATACAAAGATGCCTATGAAAATATACCATTTCGAATAATGTTCCTCCGAGATCATGTTCAACCGGTGAATGTGAGATTTAATGTGTCCATCCTGGACAATAAAAATTTTCAAATCATGGCCAAATCAAAAAAAGCGGTTTTTCAAAAGATTGATAATAACAGGGGCTCTTACCAAAAAGACGATTGGTTTTTTGAACAACATGGAACATTCGGGAAACTAATTGAAACACCTGATATGGCTTTTGCGATTCAGTTGGATGCCACCCAAAAATTGTATTATAAAAATGAATTTGTTTATAGTTTTGTTTTCTTTGATATGCCTACATTAATAGATCAGTATAAAAAAGAACTCGTATATAATGTAATTCAAAAAGATGCCACGGTGATTGAAATTGTCTTGAGATCACCTTCATTAGGGAAAGGAGAAGATATTGTTAATGAAATGATGGATGTTTATTCAAAACAAAACCTCAACCGTAAAAATCACATAGCAGGAATTACCATTGATTATATCGAAAAACAACTGGGTGAGATTTCTGATTCCCTAAGTCAAACCGAGAATAACCTGCAGAGTTTCCGTTCTTCTAATCAACTGCTCGATGTCACAGAGCAGACAACAGGAATATCTGTCCAATACAGGGATTTGCAAAATCAGATGGCCGAACTGGTAACACGTAAAAGGTATTATGATTATGTGGCTGACTATCTTACTAATGAAGAGAATTTTTCAGATATGATCGTTCCATCCTCTTTAGGAATACAGGATCCTTTGCTCAGCACCCTTATGTCGGAACTCATAACTAGTCAGGCACAACGTTCAAACTTGATTCAAAACCAGCAGGAAAGAAATCCCCTGGTGCAAAAACTAGGCATCCAAATTGATAATACCCGAAAAACCATTATTGAAAATATAGCCGTTGTTAGAAAGACGACTGACATTTCAATTGATGAGATGAAGAAACGAATCAGGAAGGTAGAAGCCGAGATTAGCCGTTTGCCAAAAACTCAGCGTCAATTGGGTGGAATTGAGCGAAAATACAGATTAAATGATGCTATTTATAATTACCTGCTCGAAAAACGGGCGGAAGCAAAAATCACACAAGCATCAAATCTACCAGACAATATAATTATTGAACCGGCTAAAATAGTTGGTAACAAGCCTGTATCTCCCAATAAAGCAAGAAATTACCTTATTGCCCTCTTTTTAGGATTAGCTGTTCCATTTGGTTCTCTTATTTTAAAAAACGTAATAAGCAACAAAATTGAAAGCCAGGAAAATCTGGAACGGCTCACTGAACTTCCTGTACTTGGGAAAATCATGCATAACCACAAGAAAAACAACAATGTGATGTTTGAATACCCCAAATCGAGCATTGCTGAATCTTACCGAGCTCTTCGCACCAAACTCGAACATCATTTCAAAGGAATACCACGCAAGGTTATTATGGTGACTTCCAGCATCGAGGGTGAAGGAAAATCGTTCAATGCACTGAACCTTGCCATGAGTTATGCCCAATTGGATCGGAGAACGATACTGGTTGATTTCGATATGAGGAAACCAACAGGATATCTCGCTAAAGAGGAAGGATCCCTGATAGGATTAAGCTCCTATTATACTGACAGAGTCAATCTGGAAGAAATCATACTTAAGTCACCTCATGAAAAACTCGACTATATCTCCTCCGGACCTATCCCACCTAATCCGGTTGAATTATTGGCTTTGGAGAAAACCAGAGAATTGCTGGATCGACTTAAGGATTCCTACGACTGCATAATACTGGACACCCCACCGTTGGCGCAAGTGAGCGATGCCTACCTGCTGATGGATCATGCTGATATTAAGGTAGTAATAGCACGTTATAATTATACGTTGAGAAAGGTATTCGCTCTGATTATGAATGACCTGAAGCAACAAAACATCGATAACGTGTGCGTTGTTTTGAATGATAATCACGTTTATCGTGATCAGTATGGATACGGATACGGGTATAACAAAAAGCAAGGTTGATTATTCGGCATGGAATTGGATTTGAAAGAAAAAGGTATTTCATGTAATTAAACCCATTTGTTTTGTTGAGATTTAATTCTATTGATGTTTGATGTGCCCAAGACATGCTTGCCTTATGCTGTTCCCTTTGCTTTCCTATTCGATTTTAATTGGGCAATCTCCACTGTTAAGTGGAACCATACAATTTCAATCACGGGTATGAAACCCCAAAGCAAGCTTCGGAAACATATTCCGCAGCAGAGCTGCGGGGTATTAAACCCTCCGCCTTCGGTGGGATTGTTCGACTTACAAATTTCAGTTCGCAAAACTCCTGAAATTTGAGTCTCACTAATAAACTACTAAACTACCTTTATAATCAATAGCATACATTTTAAACCTGTTTTTTATCACTTTATCAAATTTTGCTACTATTTAGCATTCTTTTAGCGTAGTATAGGTAATTTTACAATATATTTCACGATCAAACCCAAAACAAAAACCCATGTATGACAATAGTGCCAGTTTACAGGAAAGAATCCGGGATAAAGCCATTGCATTTTGTAAGAAGTATTCTGTTCCCCGATGGCTGGTTTTCCTGCAGGATATTGCCGCCGTATTCACCACCTTCATCATTGCTTACCTGCTGCGATTCAATTTCATAACTTCAGATTTCAACCATGTGATCGCGTTTCAACATGCTGCTACTACGGTTCTTTTCTACCTTACATTATGGATGACTTTTCGCCCTCACTCAGGCATGATCAGGCATACCACAGTTCTTGACATTTTTTATGTATTTCTGTCAACCACACTTTCATATTCAGGATTATTTATTCTGACCTTGTTAGCAAGAGCATTCGAATGGCCACTCTACCTGCAAATACCTATATCAATCCTAACCATCCATTTTGTAGTGGTTACCGTTTTTCTATTCGGAGTGCGGATCAGCATCAAAACGCTGTACCATCTGATAACCAGCTCCTATACCAAGAAGAGAAAAGTATTGATTTATGGAGCAGGCGCAATGGGTGTCATTGTAAAACGTGTACTATTAAGTGATATCAAAGGAGATTATCATATTGTAGGTTTCCTGGATAAAAACAGAAGCCTGCAGGGAAAAAAATTGAATGGCATACCGGTGTATTCACCCGCATCGATTTCCAAAGAGTTTATTAAGAAACATGATGTTGAAACGATGATCTTTGCTATCAGAGATATTACTCAGACAGAAAAAAGCGAAATCATCCGATCTGCAATCAACATGGGCATGGAAGTGCGCGATACTCCTGCGGTGGAAACCTGGCTGAACGGGGAACTTCAGTTACGGCAGATTGAAAAAGTGAAACTGGAAGACCTGCTCGGCAGGGAACCTATTAATTTGAATCTGAAACAAATTGGGTTGGGATTAACTGGTAAGACGGTATTGGTGACCGGGGCAGCAGGTTCCATTGGTTCTGAAATTGTTCGTCAGCTCACCCGTTTCAATATTAAGATGTTAGTGCTTACCGATCAGGCTGAAACACCCATGTTCCATCTTGAAAACGAACTCAGATCAGGTTATAGCCATTGTCCGGTAAAATTGATATTGGCGGATGTGGCTAATCAGGAAAAAATGGAAAGTTTATTTAAGGAGTTCCATCCTGAAGTGGTATTTCATGCCGCTGCCTATAAACATGTACCCCTTATGGAGGAGAATCCGCATGAGGCTGTTCGTGTTAACGTGGGAGGAACAAAACTGATTACTAAACTATCAGTAGATTACAGCGTAAAGAAATTTGTGATGATCTCCACGGACAAAGCGGTGAATCCTACCAATGTTATGGGTGCCTCTAAACGGTTGTGCGAGATGATTGTGCAATTGAAATCTCAAAAACTCGGTAATAAAACCCAGTTTATTATTACGCGTTTCGGAAATGTACTGGGTTCCAATGGCTCTGTAATACCCATTTTTACCAAACAAATTGAAGAAGGAGGTCCGGTTACAGTTACCCATCCTGATATTACCAGATACTTTATGACCATACCCGAAGCATGCCAGTTGGTGCTTGAGGCAGGGTTTATGGGACATGGCGGAGAAATCTTTGTGTTTGATATGGGAAAGCCTGTTAAAATCGTCGATCTGGCCAATCAAATGATCCGCCTGTCGGGACTAACTCCTGATGATGATATTAAAATCGAATATACTGGACTTCGGCCGGGAGAGAAACTATATGAGGAATTGCTGGCGGATGAGGAATCCACAATGCCGACGCATCATCCTAAAATAAAGATTGCACATGTTAAAAGGCTTGAAGCGCCAGGAACACTATTGCAGATTGATAATTTTCTCAATAGTCTATATGCACTGTCGAAACAAGAAGTTGTTGACTTTTTCAAGGAACTTGTGCCGGAATACGACAGCAACAATGAAAACTATAACGGATCTCAACAAATACCCGAGCATATTGAACGTGAAAGTGTTGTTGAAAGAAGCTTTTTAATCAATCCGTATGAAGCGTTGAGAAGAATGATTAATCCGGACAGTAATAGGCTATAGGGGGTTAGGCTAAAGGATGAAGGGATTTAGGCTAAAGATTGTGGGGTGTGGGAATTAGCCACAAAGTCACCAAGGCACGAAGAATAGTATGAAAGAAGTCTTTGTTTACTTGTGCTCCTGCATGATGGTGAGGCTGGATTGTGACAAAATCTTGGTGCCTTTGTGCCTTAGTGCTAATTTTTAAATATGTTTGCCCAATTATAAAAACTTTTATAATGAAACTATTCGAAAAGAAAACCTTGCTTATTACCGGTGGAACCGGATCATTCGGTAACGCTGTACTTCGCCGGTTCTTAAATACAGATATTGCTGAAATCAGGATATTCAGCCGCGATGAAAAGAAACAGGATGACATGCGGCAGTTTTATCAGAATCCTAAAATAAAGTACTTCATAGGAGATGTGCGCAACCGCCAGAGCCTTGACAATGCCATGCAGGGCGTTGATTATGTTTTTCATGCAGCTGCTTTGAAACAGGTACCATCATGCGAGTTCTTCCCGGCCGAAGCAGTAAGAACAAACGTACTGGGTTGCGAAAATGTGCTTGATTCAGCCATGTTACATAAAGTACAGAGGGTGATCGTATTAAGCACAGATAAAGCCGTGTACCCTATCAATGCCATGGGCATGTCAAAAGCCTTAAGCGAAAAGGTGATGGTGGCCAAATCGCGTTCATTGAATGGTTCCGGCACAGTATTCTGTGGTACCCGTTATGGTAACGTAATGGCCTCTAGAGGCTCGGTAATCCCCCTTTTTGTAAACCAGATGAAATCAGGCAAGGCCATCACCATAACCGACCCCAACATGACCCG
>JAFGOZ010000616.1 GCA_016926235.1 Bacteroidales bacterium
GACGTGACATAAAAGGTTACATATCCTTGATTTGTAACCTTTTTTCAACAAAAAAAGGCTGCCTAATACTTTTTAGACAGCCCCATTATTTTGTGTTCAGAACTCACTCTCAGAACTCACTCTCCTTTTGGATTCCAGTCTCCAAATATTTTTTCCAGCGTATATTCTTTCGCTTCTTCATCGGTTAACTGATGAGACCATTTAACGCGTTTATCAGGCTGAAATCCTGGTCCGTAACATTTATATTCTGCATAGCGTGCAGTTTTTTCATTTTCTTCTTTGTCCCAGTTGTGCCAACCTTCTGGTTTAATAATAGAACTCATGCGACATTTAATATAAACTACATTGGAATAAGGCCTCCAGGGACGTCCGAGATAAAAGCTGCTATCCGGAGCATCGCCAGTAATATTGCAATTTAAAAATACAAAGCCATATTTGGTTTCTTCCAGGGTTGAAGCAGCTGTAATATAACCTCTTCTTTTACAAAAGATATCACAACTATCAAAAACTGCTGTTGACCAGCCAAAAATAAAATCTACTGTTCCTTCTATATAGCAGTTTTTAAAATATTGCCTGCTTTTTTCACCGCGAGGATATAAGGTATCCTGGCATCCCAGGAATTTACAATTCCTAAACATTACCATATCTCCCATTATCCTTACTGCTACAGCCTGACCAACAGGTCCTGCAGTATTTGAAAAGGTAATATTTTCGGCAGTAAAACCATCACCGTTAATATAAAAACCTGATGAGCCTGAAGTTCCTATATTTTCTCCAAACCTGTTTTTTACAGAAGCATAATCATCGTATGTAATAATTGTGCTATCCACATTTTGTCCTATAAATGTGATATTAATTTTAGTGAGAGGAAGCAGCAGCTTTTCTTTGTATATTCCGTTTTTTATATAAATAATTGTTCGTTTACTTCTAAAGTCAGGTACAGCATATATAGCTTCTTGTACGGTTGTAAAGTCTCCACTTCCGTCTTTAGAAATAATGAAATCTGCTGCTGAATAATCTGCTTTTGATTGTGCATGACAAGTAAACAAAACAAAAATACAAAAACAAGCAAAAAGTAATACTCTTTCTTTCATAAGATCAGTGTTGATTTTACAATCTTAAATTACAAAATATCCAAAGAATTCCAAACTTTAATTATAGAAATAACCTATTTTCTGTTTGGTTCAATGTCCGCTACCGAACGTTTTTTGTGCTTTTACGATACATCTGATAGTATATTGTTTAAATATAAATGTCAGAAAGTTAGGTGTTTAAGAATAATGGCATATTCCTTGAAATATGTTATCTTTAGCTTAACAAATAGACATATGTGGAGAGGGTTATTTAAAATTGCTTTACGAACAATCTGGAAACGGAAATTCTATTCATTTATTAATATACTAGGACTTTCAATAGGTATTGCCAGCCTTATCTTTATTAGCTTTTATATTTACGATGAAATGAGTTATGACCGGTTTAATAAAAATGCCGATAGAATATACCGTGTATGCAGAATGTTTTATACTCCAGGATATGTTGAGAATTCCGCTACCTGTTCTTTCCCATTGGCGCCCAATTTGCAGGAAGAATATCCTGAATTAATAGATCAGGCTGTGCGGTTTTTTAATTTTCAAATTCCTTCTATATATATGCAATATATTGGGAGAGATTCTGTGAAAACCGGATTTAATGAGGGAAATTTTTATTTTGTGGACACAAATGTTTTTGATGTGTTCTCATTTGAAATAGTAAAAGGTGAAAAAGATTGTGTGTTTAATATTCCTCAAAGTCTGGTATTGACGGAATCTACTGCAAAAAGATATTTTGGAAATGAAGAACCCATGGGGAAAAAGATATGGCTTGAAGAACAGTTAGAGTTTACAGTTACTGCAGTAATAAAAGATATTCCAACTCAATCTCATTTTAAAATAGATATGCTTGCATCGATGAAAAGCGTTGAGACGCTTTTTGGAGGAAAGATGCCGGAGACATGGATATGGAATCCATGCTGGACCTATGTATTGCTAAAAGATACAGTGAAACCAGAGTTATTGGTGCAAAAATTTCCAGAATTTTATAAAAGCCATTACTTTGATTTTCAGGATGAAGAGATTCGTTTGTATTTGCAGTCATTAACAGATATTCATCTATATTCACATATCGATTATGAAATGGGACAAAATGGTTTTATTTCACATATTTATATATTATTTGCAGTTGGCTTATTTGTTATACTTATAGCAAGTATCAATTTTATTAATCTGACAACTGCTATATCCGCAGGAAGAGCAAGAGAGGTTGGGGTGAAAAAAGTAATTGGGGTGTTCAAGAAGCAACTTGTTTTTCAGTTTTTGTTTGAGTCTATTTTAATGACCCTTCTTGCATTAGTTGTAGCCATTGCTTTAGTCGAGATTTTATTACCCTGTTTTGTTTCCTTTACAGGAAAAAGTTTTACTGCAAATATGCTTGTGCATCCTTTTTTTCTTAGTATAGTATTGTTTTTGAGTCTTATACTTGGGGTTTTGTCTGGTACATATCCTGCATTTTTTCTCTCCGGTTTTCGACCCGCGAGAGTACTAAAAGGACGTATTGCTCAAGGTGTAAAAAGTGGAATATCGCGAAAATTACTTGTAACAATTCAATATGCTATTTCTATTGCATTGATAATAAGTTCTGTTCTTATAATACTTCAGATAAAATATGTACATACTGTAAATTTAGGTTTCGACCAAGAGCAAACTATTGTTATTCCTGCTAATGCGAAAGTCCTTAAACAATACCATGAGTTTAAGGCTGAATTAATAAGCGATTCAACTATTATTGCAATGACAGGAATGGATGATATACTTGGGGTAAGTCATAATACCTGGGGATTTAAAGTAGATGGCATGGATGAAAAATTATATTTTTACCCTGCTCTAATGGTTCGTTCAGACTTTATAAAAACTGTTGGACTTCAGTTAATTATTGGAAGGGATTTTTCTTCTATTGAAAAAGAAACAAATGAAAATGAGATCATTTTAAATGAATCAATGGTGAGTTCTTTAGGATGGACTAACGATAGTGCTATAGGAAAAAAGGTTGAATGCAATGGAAATGGTGTGGTTGTTGGAGTAGTGAAGGATTTTAATGCCTTATCCTTGCATAAACCCATTGGCGATTTTGTGTTATGCCATATGGCACATCCGGGCCTTTCTGCAAATTTTACCCGTTATATTGTAATACGTATCCCCACAAATAATATGGAAAACACAATAGGAGCAATAAACGAAAAATGGGATAAGTACACAGAAGGCAGGCCATTTGAATACACGTATTTGCAGCAGGATATATCTCAACTATACAGCAATGAAGAGAAATTCAGAGTTTTTTCTATATTGCTTACAATTATTACCATATTTTTAGCAAACCTAGGTACTTTTGCACTTACTTCATTTCTTACTGAACAACGTACAAAGGAATTTGGAATGAGAAAAGTACTTGGAGCAAGTGTAATAAGTATAATTAGTTTGTATTCGCGCGAAATATTTTGGTTAATAATAGCATCATCTATTATCGCCTGGCCATTAGCATATATTATTACAAATAAATGGTTTAATAATTTTGCCTATACAATAGATTTTAATTGGTGGATATTTTTGCTTGCCGTAGTTTTTTCTGTTTTTGTAGCATTACTTACAGTATGGGTTCAGGCATACAGATTTGCTGTTAGTAGCCCTCTTAAAACCTTACGTTACGAGTAATTTGTGTTTTGATATTCTTTAAAATTAATAATTTTGAAAGCTTGTACAGATCAATTAAAATTTCAAGTTTTCAAATAATTGTAACAATATTTGTATATTTACGTAATTAATATTAGATAACCACAACAAATTGATAATTAAATGTATAGGTTTTTAATTGCAATACTAATTCTATCATCCTCATTTGGATGTGCATCCTCAAAAAAGGGCAGTTCGTCAAACCGAAGCTTAATGATCGCGGATCAACGCGATCTTCCACGAAATGCTAAGATGAAATCACCCAGATATCAACAAAAGGTTAGAAAGAGCCAGAAGCAAACCCGCAAAAACAACAAAAAAGCTTATAAACGCCAAAACAAATAGCTTATAACTGAATTTTTCTTTTTATTCCTATTTTACTTGTGAGGGTCTGAATCAATATGTAATTATATACAAATCCTATTTAATAGATTAAGTCACTGTTAATGAAATAGATATTGCATTTTAATTGATATTCCATTTAAAAAAGATGAAAAATAATTGTACAAAGTATTGACACACAAATATTTTTTTATATATATTTGGACAAAAATGGTCCTGAATAAATAATTCAGGTCAAAAATTGTCCAAATATATGAATGAATTGAATAATCTATTCTTTGGGGATTCTGTGCGGTCATTACGACAAAAGGAAGATTTGCCACTTCGTAAACTTGCCGCAAATCTTGATATTGATCCTTCAACACTTGGTAAGATAGAGAGGAATCAACGAAAACCTACTAAAGAAATTATTTCCAAGTTAACGAAGATATTTAAGCTCAATTCGAACGAACTACTGATAAAGTTTATTAGTGACAAGTATGCTTTTGAAATTGCAGATAAGGATTATTCATTGGAGATTTTAAAAGCTACAAGAAAAAAGATTGCCTATTTAAATAAAATGAAGCGAACAAAACAATAAAACAAATACAAACACTTATTACTACAACTATGAAAACAACGAAAACGAAATGTATTATTCTATTATTCTTTACGGGGATAATTTGTCTTCAAGCCCAGGGTAGCAGATCAGAAGTTGAAAAATACTTTTCTGATCACCTGGGAGTAGATAACTATTTTGTAACAACTGACAATTTTGATAATATTTATGTGTCAGGGTTTTTTATGGATACATTGACTATAAAGAATTACTTTTTACAAACCCGTGGTTTGCTGGATATTTTTATAGCCAAGTTTGATAACAATGGAAAACTAATTTGGGTAAAACAGGCCGGTGGATTTGATGTTGATATGTGCCAAAATATATATACAGATATTTATAACAATGTCTATGTAAGTGGTGCATTTAAAGGTGCAGCCCATTTTGAAGATACGGTATTGTATTCCCAAAGAACCTATAACTATTTTACCGCAAAATATAGTAATGCTGGTGATTTGGTGTGGGTAAAGACAAATAATTGATATTTGTCAGAAATTAATATTTTGGGTGTTTTCATAACAAATGGTTGAATTGTTCGTTTAAATAGTAGAATAATAATTGTTTTATTTAAATATTTTGTATTTTTAGCTTATAAAATATTGTATAGCTATGTCACATAAACATAAACTTACAGAAAAAGAAATATACTCAAAGTATAGAAATAAAAAGAATCAGAATGATTTGACTTTGCGTAAAAGAAGCCAGAAGAAATATAAGCTACCTGTTATAGGACACTTTAAGGACAGAAGCATCGAATTTAAATCAATCCTTGAAGCTGAAAGAGCAACAGGCATACATTATACACTTATTTTTGAAGCTTGTATTGGAAAAATATATAAAGCTAAAAATGTGGTTTGGGAATTTAAGAAAGGTAACCACTATATTAAATATAAAGCATACTACATTAACGCCCAGGAACAATTGCTGTAATAATGCACTCCATGTTTTCTGGCAGCTTTCTATTCATAGGATTAATCCTGAATCATTGCGCTACACTATACTAATCAAAATGGATATTTTTATTTTCTGACCCTCTCACTTTCAATTTTACAATTTCTACCACGTAAATGTACATTTATAATTACTTAAGTTATTCTTTTCATCACTTACATAAAACGTTAGAGTATGTTGTTTGCCCCTTTGCAGTCTATCCGGATCAAAATTATATGAGATAAGATCATTTTTGGCATCATACTCGAATAAAACCCATTGATTGTCAATATATCCATTATAACTATTTATTCCTGAAAGATTATCAGTTACCTTAAAATCAATGCCTGATGAATAGGTCATATCCGCTTTGTCTTTTATATTTATTGGAAGTATATTTGGTGCTGTAGTATCTATGGCTACACAAAATTTCCCAAATTCCCTGGCTGTTGTTTCTACAAAACCATTTTTCCATTGTCCTCCCATAGATATAAAGGTATTATTACCATTGATTCTTACTATTAAGGCTTTATCAAAAAACCGTGTGGGAAGATTATCGGGTTTTATGCGAAGCGAATACTTTTTATGTACAGGTGTATAGACGCTATGAAGGTGGTGAATCCATGAGTAGCAACCCTCAATAGCAGGTGTTTTTGCATAGGTCATATGAATATTATCATAAAATGATCCGATGGGAAAATATACTTTAATATCATATTTATCAAAAGTATTAGCAGCATTATAATACAATACTTTAACGAAGTTAGTATCTGCAAAATTATCACTAATAGATGTTGAAACGGATGATTTTACTTTAAAGTTTATTTCGGAAGTATTATTATAGGCATCTTTCAGAATTACTTTTACAAAGTGAGTGTCGGCATCCAAAAATTCATATACGCCATTATTTATACATTTTCTATAAATACTGAGCTTATTGTTAGGTTCAATATAAGCTTTTTGAATTTTGTCACCTGTTTTTATCCGTTCTTCATAATCAATAAAGCTATTAATATATCTGGATTCCAGAAATGAGAATCGTTCCAGTTGGTGTGAGTAAATTAATGCGCTATCAATAAGGAGGTTCACTGCATATATCCCGTTTTGATTTGTTACACCATTAAGATAGTCGAATGCTTCTAATCCAAAACCAATATTACCTGTTAATTTAGGTATAGAATTGTTTTCCAGGTAAAATGAGCCATTGCCTCCTGCTACATTAAAGAATACTTTTTGACTTGAATTATCTATATGGCTATTAGGGGATAGAGGATATATTATTATTCTTGAGGGAACAGGTTTAATATCGTCTTTGATATTGAAATTAAATAATAGCACATTTAGAGGGAATTGTGTAAGTGCATCTCGTATCTCAAAGTGTAAATGAGCCCCAAATGACCTGCCAGAGTTACCAGACAGGGCAATAACATCACCTTTGGCAACAGGGAGAGTTCCTTTGGGGGGATAATGATCTATTGCATGCACCTTCTGGGCATATTGCTGTTTTTTAATATATGCTTCAATAGTACTGTTAAACTCTTTAAGATGGGCATAAACACTTACATATCCATTAGGATGGGTAATATACAGGGCCCTCCCATATCCTCCGGATTCAATTTTTATTCTGGAAATATATCCATCTGCAATGGCATATACATTTTTTCCTTCAACACCCTGAGTTTTTATATCAATACCTGAATGAAAATGGTTACTTCGTATTTCACCAAAATTTCCTGATATATATAAAGGTATATCTAATGGAGACCTGAAATAATCTTGTGGATATTTATTCTGCGCTAAACAAAAGTTAAAAACACTTAATAAAATGCCTCCTGCCACCAAAGCCTTCTTCATGCAAAATCTCATTATGTCTTGATTTTATTTATCCTGAC
>JAFGOZ010000617.1 GCA_016926235.1 Bacteroidales bacterium
GGCCAATGGCACGATGAGGCATACAGGCTTCTCGATGACATCGGCGGCTGGATGAAGGTCAACAGCGAGGCTATTTACGGTACGAGGGCCCTTGAACCCTTTAAGGAAGGCAAAGTGTGCATCTCAAAGAAAGGCCGCCAGACTATTTACATTTATTACATGGCAGAAGAAGGCGAACAGATGCCCTCTACAATTGGTATGACAACATTCTCGCTTCCGGCCGGTGCAAAAGTTCAGATGCTCGGAACCGGAACTTCCCTTCGCTGGCAGAGGAACGGAAAAGGTTTTACAGTAGCGATACCTGAAAAGCTCCGCAAGTCAACGCCTTCAAAGTATGTTTGGGTGATGAAAGCAACCTGGTGAGAGCTGATAGCTGGTTTTTAAAGAAAATTATTAATTTCGCAACATAAACGCGGGACGTTAGTTCAGTTGGTTCAGAACGCTTGCTTGACAGGCAAGAGGTCACTGGTTCGAATCCAGTACGCCCCACACAGTAAGTCAGAGAGTTGCAGATATTGCACTCTTTCTTTTTTAAGTCAGGTGAAACATAGGTGAAACATTTCTTATCTTAAGTCTTTCTTTAAAGTAGTGAAAAATAAAAACATTAAGGCATTGTGATTGAAGAGATGCTTTTAATATATTTTTTTGACAAAGGTGAAATATTGCTTAAGTCAATATGATTATTAATAAAGTGGACAACAACATTAAAGACTTCATAAATAAGTTTCCTAATGTCACTTGCTCTTTCTTTTACTCTAAAATGTTCAATTTTGTTGCGCTTTATTCTTAGCTTTCTTAGAACCTCCTTATCCCCATCTGGTATCTTTATTTTACATTCTCTTTCTAATAACTCAATTATTGTTTCGTATCCAATTCCCTTAAAGTCACCTGATTGAAGATTTAGGATGGTCGCTTCCTTCTTATTAAAGAACAGTAATCTCCAATCTTTATTTCTTATGACCTCTTTAAAAACGAGCTCAGTCCCTGAACATAGGTGGATAACAGAATATTTAAGGTTCCGGTAATCCTTATCAGCTTTATACATCTCGGCAGCTTTGGTAACAAAGTCAAGCCCATTTTCTAATAGATCAAATTTAATTTCGGGAGGAAGTGGTGGAACTTTCCCAACTCCGATTCCTATTCCAATTCCGATTCCTGGCATCTATTAAGATATTTAAAAGTAACTAACTGTTTTGTTCTTCGTTAAATAGGAATTTCATTAGAGGTTCCATTGAACCTCTTTGTAGATAGTAAAAAGTATTGTTTTCCAAATACTCACCTACATATTTTGGAATTACAGCCCATGGAGGTGGATTTTTTTCTCCATGACCATTAGATTTAGTCAAATATGTAACCTCCCCTTCAATTATTCTCACCAAGGCTATTCCATGGTCTTTAGCATATTTTATTGCACCTTTTTGAAAACCACTCGATGCGAAAATAATTGCCTTGTGTGATCCAGTTGAGCGTATCTTATCAAATAATATCTGAACTACTTCTCTTTTGATATTTTCTGCATATCTCTTACACTCAATAAGGACTTGAAATTCCACATTCAAAATTGTGAATTTTGCGACAATATCTATCTGATACTCTCCATCTGTTCCTCGTATCTTTGCATTATGTGTTGCCTCAAAACTTATTAAATCCTTCCCCAAGGCAAGCAAGTAGTCTTTAACAAGTAACTCAAATTCTTTTGAAGAAATTTCAACATTGTAATTCTCAGGTAACTTTAGCATTTTATTACATATATATCCGGTTACTTTTTACTATTGAAGAAAAGGTATTAAATCAATTTCTTTCATTATCCTATCAGACTCACTCAGAGCGACGATTATCTTCTGATAGTGTATTATATCATCGTATGAGAGGACTATTCCCTTCCGGTCTTTCAACCACTTTTGAGCAGGCTGGTAACCACCGATATAAAACTCCCATGCAATTTGTGGAACGTTATCAAAATACTGCTCTGAATTTATCCAGACTTTGCCATTCTCATTCCTTACCTTACCGACTTCATTTGTTCCTGTATTAGGGTATGATGTGATGTAATTATTTACATCTGGACTTTCTAAAAGGTGTATTTGACGGAGTTCACCTCCAAGTTTAACTAATTGCCAGAATGTCGCTTGGTCTTTTGGGTACGGAATTCGAGGGAAATCTTTTTTAAGGAACTCCTTGAATTTCTCTCTATAAAATGGTGAATATGAAATTGAATAAATGTAATCTAAAATATCTAAGGGTGCAAAAGTTCCCTTCGTGGTTTCTTTTTCGTTGGTAAATTTCAAACCTAACCTCTTTTCTATTTCTTTTATTAATACTGGTTTTAAGTTAGGCGTTCTTTTAATACCCTGTTCAATATTTTGTTGTACAGAGGTAATTGTATAAATATAGAGTGGAGCTAAATAGCTTCCATCATAAGGTGTAACAATTTTATGTTGCCCTAAAGGTTTGTCAGTTATTATAGCAGAAAAGGTTTCCTTTGTTTGTCTTGTAGTCACAAAACCAAAGTTATTAATGTTCAGTAAGCTGTCGTTTACCTGAGGTCTATGATAATCAAATGCGTATTCCCCATAAAGCATGAATCGGAAGTCAAAAGGTCTATAAATGCAACCAATTGGTTTAGCATTTGGAGGTACCATTCTTCTTTTCTGGCTAAGTTTCCAGTCTCTGTTGTCAACCAGATTATATTGTCTTTTGATTTCATCATCGTTTAATTCTTGGTTCAATAAATCTGTGATTCTTTTTTCAGCAACATTTTTGTTGAAAGCAATAGCAAATTCATCTCTATGAGAATTGGGACCGAGTAAAATCCGGATAAATAATTCATTTACTTTAAAACCTTCATTATACAATACTTGTTCATCCAGATTCTTGCTTGAAAAGGAATAGAATGGTGGAGTATTTGGACTTTCTTCATAATTAACAGTTTTCAAAGTATTCCCCAGAAGAAAGCTGTATTTTAGATTACGTTTACCAAATAAATCAAAGCTTAGAACTTTTCCCAATTCATTTGGTTTTTTACATCCAGTTTTGATTAATAAATTAATGGACACTCCCTGCATTATGTCAAAAACATTTTCATCAGCTGAATTATCAGGCGCTTTTTCTTTCTTTTTACTATTACCATGCAGATCAAATGAATAAATCTTATCATAGGTTTTTAATAAATTCCATCTCATCCCTCTGAAAGTTGGATTATCCAAAAATCCATGTGGGTTAATAAAAGCTAATATACCAGTTCCATTCTTTTCAATAAAGTACTGACCGTAACGAAGAAATTTAACATAGTCATCATTTATCCACTTCGGATTACGTTCGTTAAGTTTTTCTATACCTCCTGGCTCTTTTTTATAATCTCGCATCAAGTTCATAATCCAATCACCTTTATTTTGGCTTTCTCCGCTATAAGGAGGATTCCCTAAAATTACCATTACTGGAGTGTCCCGTTTTACGTGATTTGCCTCATTTGCCTCTGTACTTAGCCATCCGGCAAATAATGTTCCTGTTTCAGGATGATGCTCCTCAAGACTATTTGTAAGGTAAACTTTGAGTCGTTGATGCCTCTTGGCTACAAATCCAGTTTCTTTAAGTAGGAGATCCAGTTTCAAATGCGCCATAGCATATGAAGCCATCAGTATTTCAAAGCCATTAAGCCTTGGGATTAAATGCTCTTCAACGTAATTACTCCAGATTCCTTGCTGTCCATCAAACTGCTTATAAATGTGTTTTATAACTTCAGCAAGAAAAGTTCCTGTTCCTGCGGCGGGATCAAGTATCTGAACCCTATGTACCTCTTCCTCTCTTTCAGTTTCTCTTGTTTTAGACCGTAAGTCAGGAGTAGCTTTGCTCACGTCTTTAATTTTAATCTTCACTTTTGATGTGTCAGCTAATCCTTGAGTCAGTCCAAATTCAGTTTTTAATATATCATCAACTGCCCTTACAATAAAGTTTACCACCGGCTCAGGCGTATAATAAACACCCCTGCTCTTACGGAGTTTTGGATCGTACTCGGCAAGAAATGTCTCGTAGAAATGGATCATCGGATCATTCTGACCTGTGCTTTTTCCGAAGTCTTTTAGCAGATCAGCAACATCTGTCGCTCTAAACACATCTGCAAGTTCATCAACAATCCATTTGATCCTGTCATCAAGGTCGTAACCTGCAATATATTGAAACAGATTTCTAAGGAAAGGATTTGATTTTGGAATGAGTTCAGCAGCTTCAAATCTCGAGAAGTCAACAAGGGTAGGATCATTCAATCTTGCTGCAAACATCCCATAGGCAATCGTCTGAGAATAAATATCCGCAAAAGCCTTTTCTGTTATATCATGAATAAGATAGTGCTTAAAAGCTTCAAACTGATTATGCAGATTCAGGTTGAGAACTTCGTTGACCTGATTACCACTACCATCTGAGGAAAGTGCTCTCTCAATTACATTAGCCATCAATCGCGCCTTTGAAGCCATCAATTTTGAAAGCTTTGATGCGGATTTAATGGTTTGACCTACATGAGTACAGAAATTTTTTATAATGTCTGAGAATGGCTCAAAATAGGCATTACGGGCAACTATTTTATTGCCCTGAACTTCTCCGATTGTGACTGAAGAAACAAATGATCCGTCAAAAAATAATCTGAATTCAAGATAATCAGTGATGATTAAATTACTTAAAGATGATCTGTACCGATCGAATTGTTCTTTGAATTCTCTGCTGTCAAGAGGCTTTCCGATATCCTTTGCCTCAATATACCCGACAGGGATCTTCCCTTTTGTGATTATATAATCAGGCGATCCGCATTTAATCCTCGCAGGTTCATTAGTTACCAGAACATCAGGAGCAAGACTTTCAACAAGATTTTGCAGTTCGGCACGATAGCTGTGTTCGGTGGATATCCCTAATCTATACCTGGAATTAAGCTTGTCGATGTACTCATTTATTGTCATAGGAAATATGAATCTGTTGCAGTCAGTTAAAGTTAATTAAAATCTTTGGAACCGATCCTGATTCTCATATCATGTTCCTATTATTAGAAGCTGATCGTGTCAAAGCAGAAAACGGATATGGAAAGATTCCTTATCATTGCTAATATGAAATATAGATTAACCAACTGAAATGTCAAGACCTTTCAGAAACAAACCAGTATATCATTTTCTTGAAGATTTTTCAAGATGCAGTATAGCATTGAAACTCTGTAATCGTAACTCATTGAATATCAACGATATTGATATATCAAGGTCGCTGAGTATCAATCAGTTAGCTGAAAAGTACCCTAAGTCAGTAAAAGTAGTGAAAGGAGCAAATAATCAAAAAGGAACCTGGTGTCAGGAAGGCATAGCTCTGGAATTTGCTCGCATGTAGTATACTGACCTTATTCTTACATGATATTGTTTTTTTAATCAATACAACGGAGTTGGCAAGAACAACGAAAAAAACTGTTGATTGGTAAAGATACCCTTCAACCATCTCGTTTATAACAGCTTGATCGAAGCGGGGAAATCCCTCAACGGTGGTAATCTGATAGTTACAAAGAAAGGTGGATATGCTGGTATTGGATTTACCTGGATGCATGAAGATGTAGCCAAGGAATTTGCAAGATGGTTAAGTCCTGCAACTTATCCATACGCAATTTAATTTTAATCAAGCTTTGGCATCTCCATCCGTTTCGCAAGTATCTTAAGTGCGCGATCTATCATATAATCATCACTTTTTAATAGTGATTCTCGATAGTTAAACTCACGGATAATTCCCTCCTTAAATGTCGCGGCTTTTTTACCGGTATACCCCATTACAAGAAAGGAGAAACCGTCTTTTGTGATTTCATAGTAACGATCGTATCTGTGTCCATTATTAGGTAACACTTTGATATCGAACATCTCAGCAAAATTGCGCTTACGAAATTCATCACTGCATTTGAGATTTCTTATATCCCTCAGTACGTCAGCATGATTTTTACCAAATACTTGAGCTATGATATGTGATGTTGTAACATCGTCCCCTTTTGCATTTGTGATAACTAATTGTGATTGTTCGTTCATAATTTTCATTTATTTATTCTATAACTTTATAATACTGCTTATTACAAGGTTTTGCATAACATATTGGTTTGTTCTATTGTATTCCTCCTTTCCAATTTTGCCAGAATAGCACACTCTGTAATTAACACACAGTCTTATATTTACAGCGATCCTAACAACATATTACCTCGCTGTGTTGCTACCCTTATTCTTCTTCTTCTCTTACTCCTTTATCTTCCTTTCTTCTTTCTTTCTCTTCTTATTGGAAAAAACGGACAAATTGACCACCAAATCGCAAATTAAACAGACCTCCTAATCGCAGGGTATTTTGACCCCCTTCCGCAGATCAA
>JAFGOZ010000618.1 GCA_016926235.1 Bacteroidales bacterium
ATACGGTCGTCTCCTTCGATTACCTTGATCTTGTCATTGATAACAGTGCTCTGCATATTTTGGTTTTTGACAACCGAAGATACGTAATTTTCCCGCTGCCCCAGCAGATAAGTTTGAATCCCGGTGCGAAAATAATTAACAAAATATCCTATCGTCAAACAGTAAACGAAGATTCACCCGGCGGTGAAAAAACTTCCCGCCAGTTCTTATTTTCTTCTGAAGTGGCTCATGATAAACAAGATACCGGCAATAAAAAAAGGCAAACTGACTATTGAAATATTGGTTATGGTTTGCCGCAATGTAAAATGCCTTTGAATATAATTCATATTAAAAACAAGAACACCAAAGGTTACAGCAGCAACCAGGAGAATAATTCCGCCAAGATACTCCCATTTCCAGGTAACTGCAAGTATGGCCAGCAAAACAATTGAAGGCATCAGATGCATCAGAAAGGCATCGACATTTTTTCCAGGGACTCTTTATTTCCTCCAACGTGGTTTGTATTCATTACTGGTGCTGTTGGAAATATTGACGGCATTACTTCCATCGGCATTTGCTACATTCAGATCATAGGGCACAGTATAAAAGTCAGTAGTGGTATATACGATTTTCCTGCCATCAGGCGACCAATCCGGATACTCTTCCGCCAGTTCAGCGTGATGCGTAATCTGGGTGATGTTGGATCCGTCTGTGTTCATCGTAAAAATATGTCTTCCGCCAGCACGGTTACTGTGAAAAGCAATCCTGGATCCGTCCGGAGAAAATACGGGAGCAAAATTGCCAAAGCTATCATTCGTTAAATTATGTCTGATGAAACCATTTGCACTCAAAATACCAATCTTAAAAACCGGGTATGCCTGAAGCGTATATGCAATCTGGGTTCCATCAGGAGAATACCGTGCATAAATATAGTCATTTGTATCAGTAGCAGTCAGAATGGTTTCATTACTTCCGTCAACATCCATGGTGCAAATTCTCAATTTGCCATTTCGCGAAGCTATAAACAGTATTTTGTTACCATCGGGTGAAAAAGAGGGATCCATTTCGCCGACTTCAGTGTATGTCAACCGGGCTTGTTCACTTCCGTCAGCATTCATAATGTAGATATCAGACTGACTATCTTCTCTATCACTTATAAACAAAATCTTTGAACCATCGGGGGACCATGCAGGCTCCCTGTCATAAACCGAATTGTTAGTTAACCGAAGAAGCTCACTTCCGTCGGCATTCATCCGGTATATCTCTTCATTACCATCACTGGTGCTTGTAAACAATATCTCACCTGTAAAACCATCATCTGATTCGGAACAACACCATAACAATAACAGGCAAATCAGCATCAGGAACATGTTAACATTTATCAGTTTCATTTAATTAGGTTTTTGGTTTTGAATTGAACTTAAAAATATCACTACAATTTTCCTATGTAACTTACTTCATTTAAAGCTAAAAGTAGAAAATTTATAAATAGCATCCCACCGTCAGGCTTAATTTGTAATATAAATGAGCTTGGGCACTCGAAGCTCATAGCTCGCAGCCATCACTGCCGCTGCTACTGCTTCTATACCCCCACCCACCTCAAAAAACCACACCACACTTGTCCCTCGTCACTTGTCACTTGTCACTTGTCACTTGTCTCTCTTCCCCTCACCCCGCCCAATTCTCCCTGTCCAGGCTCCGGTAATTGATGGCTTCTGCCAGGTGATTCGGCTCGATATTCCTGCTCTCTTCCAAATCGGCAATGGTTCGTGATACTTTCAGAATGCGGTCGTACGCCCGGGCCGAAAGGCCCAGTTTTTCCATGGCATTCTTGAGCAGCTGGCTTCCTTCGGCACTGATCTGGCAGTGCTCACGCATTAATACAGGCGTCAACTGGGCATTGCAGTGTATGCCTTCATGATCGTTATACCCTCCCCATTGCCTAAATGTAAACATTACATTTTTATTTATAATATATTGTTATTGAATACAGCATAATTTTTAGCCATATGCAATTAAGCTCGTTAAAAATCTTCGATTAAAAATTGACTTTATGAGTTATTTGGATTAAATTTCAGTTGAGATAATAAGGACTTGAATATGTTAAGAATTTATCTGTAATGCAAGATATTCAAAATTTCTGATTTCTAATAATATATGGTTTTTTCTCTTTAAGTCTGATAATGGGTAATAAAAAAATATCTTTTTAAAAACTTAAACAATGTTAGCTATGAATAAAATCTTGATCAACAAACGAATGATAATTGTAATTGGTACTATTATTTGTGTTTTAGCCATCTTTGTCCTTTTAGGAATACTATTTTTTAAGAGGTTGCCTGCTCATACTCAAATAATTACTATATCAGATTTTAAGAAGCTTAAATTAAACGAAAATATCACTTTAGATATTAATTCTAGATACTTGTTTATAATAAATCAATCTAAAGGTAAAATTGACCTTAAAAGAATCCTGATCCTTACACCGTCTGGTATGCATGAAAATATTTACAAATATTGTCCTTCTATTTCTCCTGAAAAATTTAACGCAAGTTCTTATATTGAAATTTATGGAATTAATTTTGAAGATACTCCTCCATCAAGTTGCTGTCCAAATTGCAATTTTGCCGATCCAAAACAAACTTGTTGCTGTTGTGAAGAGTATTTTGATCCTGTTGAGCGAAAACAAGTAAAAACATGTGGAAATTATTTGGAACCAAATTGTAGTGGGCCCACTATTGAAGATTGTACCTGCCCAGGAGGAGGAGGATGTAGCAATCTTAGAATTCGTAGAGTTTCACATTAATAATATGATACCAATTATACGTATAAATGAAGAGACTTCCTTTTATACTATATTCCTCTTTTATGGACTAGCAGTATTAATATCAGTATGGGTTTTTAGGCGATATTATTTGTCATTTGTTAATTCTAAGCAATCCTACATCTTCCTGTTGTATTTATTATGTTTAGGCATAGCTACTATATTTGGAGCAATCTCTTTTCACTTCATTTTTTTGAATCCATTCCCTCTACTTCTATGGGGCAAGATCTCAGGATCAATATTTGGTTCTATCTATGGGAGCCTTTTAGTTATTATTTTTTTAAACCGATTTACAAAATTAAATTCTCGATCAATATTTGATGCACTTGGCATGGCCATGCTACCAGGTATTGCTGTAGCACGACTTGGTTGTTTTGCAAGTGGATGTTGTCATGGAATTCCAACAAATGTGCCATGGGCAATCACTTTTAAAAGTGAGTTCTCTAGTGTAAGCCCTTCATTACTTGAAGTTCCGATTCATCCAACGCAGTTGTATGAATCATTACTATGTATTATCGGGTTTATTTTCCTTAGAAAAGTTCGATCGATCGATATTTATTTAATGCCTCAAGGGGCAATATTTATTCTTGCTATTAGTTATTATGGTTTAGTTCGGTTTATAGTAGAATTTTGGCGTTATAGTATAGAATCTCAACCCTTACTTGGTTTAAAGTGTGCACAAATATTATCAATAATTAATGTTTTATTGGCACTTGTCCTCTTATTACATTGGAGAAATTGTAAAGAACTGAATTCTTTTGAATAAGAATAAACTAATCTTGAAAAGAGATATAAACAAAGGCAATAATTTTATTTTGTTATAATTTCATTTTTGCCTATATTTGAGATTGAGCAACATAAGCCTCAGATAACTTTATTTGGAGCAAGGGATGAGGATCGTGTCTTATTGGTTTTCAATAAACACGTGATTTGGTGGCGAAGCGGTCGAATTGTCTTAGAGGGTGACCTTGTTGACGTTTTATCGATTTGAAACCCTGAGAATAAATCAAATGCCCATCCCGAGCTCCTTATTGTAATATAGAAAAGAAATTGATAAAATGTCAATTCATGCTAATTTTGCCATAGCGCTTGGCATGCGTCAATCAGTATTTCAAGATCTTCTTCAAATTTATTATTCAAATAATCTAATTCCTCATCTATTGCAACAATCAATGGGTGGTTTTGCTGTTGACTTCTTTTGTGACGTTCCAATTATTAGCTTTTCGAAAAACTGTTCCGATTGTTACATTCTTAATTTAAAAGCCTGGGGATTAATGACAGTACCACAAAGCGGTAATATGGCGGGACCTGAAACAAGAAATGTATTATTTACTGCGTGTGCTAATGTACCACATCAAATAAGTATACAAAATGGTGAGCTGCTATTTGGAGTTGATTGGGGCAATATGACAATTGATCCAGAATCTGTTCATTTTGAAGTTTTTAGCGGGGATCCCTTTTCTCAAGATGCACAAGTATGGTTAGATATTTTAAAATTTGCTATAACTCCAATAGTTGTGCCATTATTTAACTCTATTAACACAATTATTCCATCATTTAAAATTGATGAATTAATCTGGAACATTGTTGATATAAATAATAGCACAGTTAAAGCAAGTTCTCTTGATGGAGTATTTGTCATAGGTATTGACACTATTGGTAATATAAATACGACTGGAGATATTAATCAATTGGAAGATATTGCATCAGATAACTCAATTGGCATCTGTATAAACAAATTAGTATGGCTAGGATTCTTAATAGAATCTACGAAGCCCGCAATTAAAAAGGTTTTCAATGAAAATGGAATAAGCCTTGATAGATATAATATTACAATTCATGAGGGATATATTCATATCTCAGGAAAAGGATCGCAAACAGGGGCATCAGTTACATTTTCAATGGATGCCTACCCTCGTTGTTCTCCTCCTACATATGGTAGACCTAATGTTAGTGAGTTGTGGCTTGAAGTTGGTAACATAAATGTTGATATCGATCGTGAGTGGTGGGCTACCGTTCTAGAAGTACTTTCAGGAATAATAACATTTGGTTTTGCCGTTTTTGTTCTTGAGAGTTTGCTTTCTGCAATGCGGTCTCTTGCTTACGGTAGTATTGCATATTATGGAGGGAGAGCAAGGGCAGAAATTTCAACCGAATATACATTACCAAATATTTCACGTCCAACAATTCGTGTTAAGTTAACCTCTTTCGAATTTCATCCAGATGGAGTTTTTATGGGAATATTTTTCATGCCTCAATTCAGTACAGGTCATATTTTAAGCAAAACGTATATTAATATAGAGGAAGTATCTTCAAATATGAGGTATTTTTTGAATGCATGTTTACCATTCAAGGTGCACCCTGATGATCCACAACTTAGGGTGAGTTGGACTGTACGAAGAGATGATACTAGTGAAATTATTTATAATGTGTATGGTCCTACTCAACAATTCTTATATTGGCCTTTGTCGGGATTAATAATTATGCCAATTATTAATGAAATAAAGGGATTAAAGATTGAATGCAGAGTTTATAGAGAGCTTGGAGCTACTATTTCTGATTTTCTAAACCTATCTGGTTTCTGTCGTTTCGAAGATCGACTTGATCGCTCTCATCCATTTGTATATTGGGGACATTACGTCTTAACTCCATGTGTACGTAAGGAACAGGATGGATCCCATACATACTCTGGAATTAATGTCAAATATCGTCTATCTCATATACATCGGACTGATTGGCCGAATAGGTGCAAAATGGCTGTAGACTATTCGTTAAAAGTACCTTGGAAGCCTGGATGGCACGGTGAGAAAAAAACTTTTATAAAGTACCTTGATCAATTGCCTTTTCCCTTGTCCGAAATATTAAAAAATAGAGAGAAACTATGTGATTATTGCTTTTTTGGTGGGCCAAATAATAATATTCCTCTTCCGCTTCCAGAAGACTAATTCAATATTGAAATATGTTTGTTCTATTGTTATTCCATTGCTATTTTTTTTAATCAAATTAATACACACAACTATTTGGAATAAATAATTTTAACTATTAATACTCATAATAACCCCTTTCTAATTGTAATATATAGGCAGAAAAGAAAAAAATCCCTCAAGACATTTTCACTTGAATAACAAGGCAGGCAACTAGGTAAGATTCTGTTCCTCAATAAATATATTTAGTATTTAGGAATTGATCAAATAACTCGCCTGACTATATTCATAAAGTGGCACAATATATAAACCAGTTATAAAATACCAAATAATATCATTAAATGGCACATTAAGTATTACTAAGATAGGAGTATCATCAAAACTCCAAAAATTTGAAATCCAGCTAGGATATACTGATTTTAATACTGTATAGGAAGCAAAAGCCAACAGAATCATGATAATTCCAGTTGCTACAGAACTAATAATCAAATCTTTTCTTTCTCGCCACATTAATAAAGTAGGGAAGAATAATGCTATAGTTGTTGAAAATAAACTATTTAGTCCAATAACTATGAAAGAAACCAGAAATAAAAACGCGGTTAGTGAAATAATAAATAATAAATGAATTACAATAATTGAATCTTTATTATTTAAGGATTTATTATTTTTTGATTTCCTTTGAAATAGAATTTTATATATAATAGCTGCAATTCCTCCATAAGTAAAGCCAAACAATACATCTTCAATACCAAAATATGAAAAACCAAATAAAAAATGAGGCTTCCACCAGTCAATCGTATAAAAAAAATCAATAAATGGTCCAATAACTGCAAAAATGATTGATATTATTATCATTTCTTTTCTTGTTTCTTTCTTCCAAATAAAGAATATTATCCAAAAAAATAAATAAATTATTCCTAGTAGAAGATAAGTAAATTGATACTCCATTTGGTTGATTTAACTAATGAATAATGCACATGATAAAATTTAAGCTTACTATTTATAAATGTATAGTTTTTTGCTAAGTACATGACAAATTTTTTATGGCTACGTCTATATCCTGCATTATACTGTAGCCTTTGGCACAAGCATGATGTTCCAGTGCAAACTGAATATTTCGGTGATACTGATCCACCTTGATAGGTTTAATGTCTTGAATATCCATTAAAATTAGTATTATAGGGTTAATATTGAAAAATTAGTTTTTCTCAAAACACTCAATGAGCTGCTTGAGCCAATAATCAATCAAAGTTTCAGTGGTACAAAAAGTACCCTCTTCAATTTCAGACCAACCAATTTCACCAGATATTCTCTTATCAAATTTATAATCGCATTTCAGAATATCATTGACTATACGACCTCCAAAATCATCAGAAGCCATCTCAACAATAGAAATGGAGAGGATTGAATCCAAATGATCAAATTGATTTTCTTTCCAAGTGAAATATAACCAATACTTGTTCCCAAAACCATACATTTTCCCTGGTTGTTCACTTTGAGCAAAGTAGAAACTTGTTTTTGGATCTTCAAGAGAAGATTTATTTTCTTTTATTTGCTGAAAGATTTTAATGACTTCAGAATTTGCATCATTTTTAGAATCATGGCTTTTCAAATAACTTTCCCGATTAGCTTCTGCTTCTCTCTTGCGTTTTAATCTTTCAGATTTATCCTTATATGTTTCAGGCCTTACATTGCCGCCCTTTTCATTAACTTTATATTCAATAACATTTGCAACCCCCTTTGATCCTGATTTATTATAGTTATCCCAGATATAGGTATATTCAAGCCATTCAGGCTTCTTAGAATCAGAATCAAGCATTACTAAAAGTAGAAAACTATAACCATTATCACGACCTCTATTCTTGATAGAATTTTCTTCGATTCGTGTCCAAACGGATTTGCCCCATCCATCTCTATATAAAACAACTACAATCCTTGCCTCCTTTGCAAATACATTTGAGAATTTTACATCGCCTTCAGGGCCTACCAATTCTTTCTCCCTTTCCGAATAGATGAAGGTCGAAAAACGATCTACAACAAGATCATTTATTTCATGGGCTATTAATAAATCCTGATCCAAAAAGGAAAATGCGACCTCGAACTCATAAGAATTATTATGAACAGTATTCTCCATAACAGTTAAGATTTATGATATTACATCACATGACAAAATATGGATGAAGCTCCGTATTTAATTATTTAAGTTGAAATTTTAATTTGTTCTTTATCGAATATCCGATGATAGATTTAACAAAATCAGCATAATAGTGTAGTCCAAAATCGTGAATAAGAAAACGATGAGCGATATTGCCAGATGAATCAAATTCATATGAAAGAAGATAATCTAGTTCGTCTTCTTTTTTTATGTAATAAGTGCTTATTTCTCCATTATTAAATAAGCCGGTCTCCTGGTTAAAACTAATTTCGGCCTTAACGATAAATTCTAATCCCCAAAAAGAAAATTTAAATGCATTGTCCTTGACATCCTTTAATTGAATACTATTATTTTCAAATACACCATGAAGTCCATTGATAATACTTTCTGAGCCTTTCAGAAACATACTGAAGGTCTGATTCTGTCTTTTAATTAACTGTATTTCTAATTTTAATTTATCATCAAACATTGTCTTTCACTATTGTCCGACTAAAATCTAAAATCAATAATTTAACTCAGTAAACAACTGACTATCAGTTGATATATTTTGTAACTCATAAAGTACCCCCCCCTATAAATTTAAACATAATTGTAACGAAG
>JAFGOZ010000619.1 GCA_016926235.1 Bacteroidales bacterium
GTCCCTACGGGACTGTCCCGTTAGGGACAAAATATTGGTAGCACAAAAATGACCTGGGGTCATTAAAGTCCCGTAGGGATGGCATATAAATAAAGGCATTTTATAATTTCATAAAATATTTAATCGGACAGTAGTGTTTTATTTTATAAGGTATCGCCTTTATTTATTATTGTTGTATTTTTGTTTTTTATAAATATAAAAAGGATTATATGGCTTTACAGTGTGGAATAATAGGGATAACGAATATTGGAAAGACAACGCTTTTCAATTGTATGTCAAAAACAAAGGCTGAGTCCTCAAGTTATGCTTTCAGTTCTAATAAATCGAATATAAGTATAGTAGAGGTGCCGGATAGCAGGCTGGCAAAGTTAGCTAACCTGGTAAATCCTGCTAAAATAACTCCTGCAACTGTTGAAATTGTTGATATCCCAGGACTTACTAAAGGATCTAGCAAAGGAGAAGGAGTAGGGAATCAATTTCTTTCAGATATTCGAAACTGTGATGCATTAATACATGTATTAAGATGTTTTGATGACGATAATCTTGCTCATATAGATGGTTCTATAGACCCAATAAGGGATAAAGAAACGGTTGATTTTGAGCTACAAGTGAAAGACCTGGAATCTGTTGAGAAGAAATTTGTTCGTCTTGAAAAAATGCTGAAAGCCGGAGATAAAGATGCTAAAAAAGGAATTGAAGTACTAAACAAATGTAAAGCCCACCTCGAAAACTTTGAAAACATAAGGACATTGGGATTAACTGAGGAGGAACAAAAACATATTGATGATTTGTTCTTATTGACTATTAAACCAGTTTTGTATGTGTGTAATGTCGATGAAAATGCTGTACTCGATGGGAATGATTATGTGAATAGGGTGAAGGAAGCAGTGAAGAATGAGAAAACTGAAGTGCTTACAATTGCTGCAAAACTTGAAGCTGAGATTTCCGAGTTAGAATCTGAGGAAGATCGTATGGAATTTTTAAAGGATGTAGGCCTTTCAGAACCTAGTGTTAATCTGCTTATTCGGTCAGCATATTTTTTGTTGGATTATATTTCATTTTTTACTGCAGGTCCAAAAGAAGTGCGTGCCTGGACAATAAGAAGGGATTCTGCCGCACCACAGGCTGCAGGAGCAATACATAGTGATCTGGAAAGAGGATTTATTCGTTCGGAAGTTATAAAATACGACGACTATGTGAAGCTTGGATCTGAAAATGCTTGCAAAGAAGCAGGTAAATTGCACGTGGAAGGCAAATCCTATATTGTTCAGGATGGAGATGTAATGCATATACGATTTAACGTATAATGAAATATTTGGCTCTCATAAGCTTATGGCTGTTGTTTTTACCAGGATTGTTTTCTCAAAACGAGAAGCAGGATCCTGTTAGTAATGCTTATGCTATTTTGGATTCAATTGGGGAAGTTTGTTTTACTTTTGTAATAAGTTCACATTCCCAATTGGAATATTTAACAAGGGTAGTTTCAATTGACAAGGTAAACAGAGATACTGTTACTGCTTATGCAAATAAGGATGAATTCACTAATTTTTTGAAATATAAATTGCCATTTCGGCTTGTAAACCTGTCTTCTCAGCGTGGTGATATAAAGACGGGCATGCGTTTAAAAGGTATATGGAATTGGGATACTTATCCAACTTATACTGAATATGATTCCATGATGACTCAGTTTGAGGAAGATTACCCGGATATGTGCAAAATATATTCTATTGGGACTCTTAGTAGCGGAAGGGAATTATTATTTGCCCATCTATCAAGCAATATAAATCAAAATATTTCAAAGCCTCAATTTATGTATTCTGCTACGATTCATGGGGATGAGACTACAGGTTATGTATTAATGTTGAGGCTTATATATTATTTATTGTCTGAGTACGGAGTAAATGACCAGGTAACACACCTGATGGATAGTCTGGATATTTGGATTAATCCATTAACAAACCCGGATGGTACTTATGCAGGGGGAAACAATACTTTAAGTGGTGCACACAGGGGTAATGCAAATTACGTTGATTGTAATCGTAATTTTCCAGATCCTCAAGATGGCCAGCATCCTGATGGTTATGCGTGGCAACCTGAGGTCATTGCTATGATGAATTTTACTGATACCATGCGTTTTATTCTAAGTGCAAACTTTCATGGTGGAGCAGAAGTTATTAATTATCCCTGGGATACATGGTACAGAAGGCATGCGGATGATGCCTGGTTACAGAACATTTCACGTCGATATGCGGATTCAGCCCATGCAAATAGTCCAGCTGGTTATCTAACTGATCTCAATAATGGCATTACCAATGGTTATGACTGGTACACGATAAGTGGAGGAAAACAGGATTATATGACTTATTTCAAACGCTGCCGTGAGATTACCATGGAGATTTCTGAAACAAAAATGGTAAGTGCCTCATCATTACCTAATTATTGGAGCTATAACAGAGCGTCATTCCTTGGATATATGGAATATGCGTTAAAGGGTTTATATGGGGTTGTCCATGATGAAGAAGGTAACTACATAAATGCTGAAATCGGAGTAGAAGGTTTAGATGTGGATATTGATCATTCCTCTGTTTATTCAGATTCAACAGATGGACGCTTCTATCGCATGTTATTGCCCGGCTCATACAATATTTCTGCAATTGCAGATGGATTCTCTCCCCGGTTATTTTCCGGGGTTACAATAGTTGATAGTGCTCGTACCTTTCTGGATATAACCATGTTCAGATCAAGAGATTATATTTTTGCAGGAACTGTAGTGGAAACTCAAAATGGATATCCTATCCCTCAGGCAAGGGTTCAAATTATGAATATTGAATCCACACCTGTTTTTACTGATGAAAATGGAAAATTTGAGATCCCTGGCATTCAGCCGGATTCATATTATGTAAAAGTCTCCAGACCAGAGTTTTTAAATCAGTTTTTTGATATTACAATTACTGAAGTTGATACTGTGGAAGATTTTACATTAAGCCGTACAGATGCCATGAGCTTTGAGTATGGGATGATAGATACTATGTTTGATAATTCAGGTACACATCCATGGATAATCGATTCATTAATATATGAAGAAGGATGGTATTCTATTAGTTCAGATCAAATATCGGATGAGGATTCTTCGATAATTGAAATATCTGCACAATCAGTAGAAGATGATAGCGTATCTTTTTTTGTCAAGGTGCAGAGCGAGGGTCTTATGGATTTTCTAAATTTTTACATCGATGGAAGCCTTAGGGATCAATGGTCTGGAGAGCAAGCCTGGCAGTATGTGTCATACCCGGTAACTGGAGGACACCATACGTATAAATGGAAATATATTAAAGATGAAGTTACAAGTTATGGTCTCGACAGAGCATGGATCGACTATATTATACTACCAAAGCGGATTGTTGATAAAGTAAATGTTGATGGTTTTGTTTATGATTCGAATAGCATGAACCCTCTATCTGGAGCAACAGTTAAGTATATTGCAGATAGTGTATACGAGCAAACTACCGACATTACAGGATATTATAATTTTCCCGGAATACCGGCAGGAGTGTATTATTATGCCATAAAATATGATGATTATGATTCTATAAGTGGTTTTATTAATGTTGAATCTGTCAATATTTCAAAATCATTTTACCTTAAAAGACTAATAGATTTAAAAGGATTGGTTGTAAATGAGCAAAATGATGAGGTAATTGAGGGGGCTAATATTACAATATCAGGTGAGGTTTCTGCGAACATTTCTACCGGCGCAGACGGTACTTTCCGGTTATTTAAAATTCCTCAGGGGAATTATCATTTTAATATAAACAATGAAGGATACCAAGACTTCTTATCAAGCAGGTATATAGGTCTTTATGATACGTTTATCCGGTTTAGCATAACACCTTTATTTACCATTGATTTTGAAAATGAACTTCCGGAAAATATTGTACAAAATGCAGGGATCGCTGAATGGTATAGAGATTCATTGAATTCATATGAGGGCATGTATTCATTACGGTCTGGTATGATTAGTGACAATGATTCATCTGTTTTTATTCTTGGGCCACTTGATGTGATATCTGATGGCGAGTTGAGATTCTATTTAAAAACTTCTACTGAAGCCGATGGGGATAAGATTGAGTTTTATATAAATGGTTCACTGCAATATATTGAATCAGGAGAAAATGAATGGTCGTTACATGAGTACCCAATCTATAAAGGCATTAATGATTTGAAATGGGTATATGTTAAGAATGATTTGTTGACATTTGGAGAAGACGCTGTTTGGATTGATTTTATAACCATGCCACAGATTGATACTATAAAAAATAAGTATGAAGATAGTATTCCGGATAAGGGTGTAAAGCTTATTGTTTATCCAAATCCGGTTGATGGGAATGCATCGGTTTCATTACAATTATCAAGAGATTCTTATGTCATTATAAAAATTTATAACCTTTGTGGCAGCGAAGTTTGGAGTTATACACATGAAGCATTAACAAGAGGAATATATGATGTTCCTTTACCTGTTACTTCATTATCAAAAGGCATGTATATATGCAAGATTAAAACAATCTTTGGTATTGAAAGTATTAAATTTATTAAAATAGAGTAAGTTTCTATTGAAATTGAATATTAAGAGATAGCGGTCATTGTTTGTTAATATTGTTAATAGTTTATTCCTTCCCTGTTTTATTTTTAGACTTATATTTGCACGAGTTGAAGTACTATAAGGAAAACATATGAAGAGAGTGTTTTTATTTGTTTATTGGTGGATTACAGTAATGAGTATTTGTGCGCAGGAAACACATTTTTTTACTCCGGAGAAACCAAAATTAATTGTTGGGGTAGTAGTGCAGCAAATGCGCTATGATTATATTCAAAGATACTGGGAAAAACTGGGAGAAGATGGTTTTAAAAGATTGATTAATGAAGGCGCTTTATGTAAGAATGCAAACTATAATTATGCATTTACACAATCAGCTTCCGGACATGCAACCATTGTAACAGGGACAAATCCTGCTGTACATGGAATTATAAGCGACACGTGGTATTCACGATTGAAAAAAACAAATATGGGAGCAGTTAGTGATAATGATTACAAAACAATAGGGGGAAATTATAATGCAGGTAATGTTTCCCCCAAAAACCTAATGACTAGTACTTTTACGGATGAACTCAGGCTGGCAAGTTATTTTAGTTCAAAGATTATTTCAATTTCTTTAGATGGCCCGTCTGCTGTGTTGCTTTCAGGACATATTTCTAATGCAGCTTATTGGTATGATGACCATACGGGTAATTGGATATCTTCATCCTACTATATGGACAGTCTCCCTGCATGGGTGAATGCGTTCAATCAGAGAACGTTTGCTGATGTTTACCTGGAGAGGGAATGGAATACTACATATCCAATTAGTAAATATCTTGAGAGTCTTTATGATGGCAATGAATATGAAATTGGTATTAAAAATCAGAAAGTCTTTCCATATGATCTGGAATCATTGGCTAAAAAAGGAAGGAAACAAGGTGAGTATTCCATTTTAAAATACACTCCTTTTGGGAATATGTATACCAAAGATATGGCTATTAGTGCTATAATGAATGAGGAGCTTGGGAAAGACGAAGCGACAGATGTTTTAATGGTTAGTTTTGCTGCTACTGAGTACATTGGCAATGTTTTTGGACCTACATCAATAGAAATGGAGGATGCGATTATACGATTAGATCAGGATATTGCCCACTTACTTAAATTTCTTGATGAACAAATTGGAAAGAAAAACTTGCTGGTATTTTTAACCTCTGATAACGGTATGGCTTATAATCCACAATATCTGATTGATTTAAATATGCCTGCTGGAAGTTTTCTGCCAAACAAAACGATATATCTTCTGCAAAGTTATCTTCGGGCCTTGTATGGAACAGGTGAATGGGTTGAAACTTATATGAATAAACAGATCTATTTGAACAGGACATTAATTGAAGATTCAAAAATTCCATTGGAAGAAATACAGATGAAATCTGCCCAGTTCCTGTTGCAATTTAATACGATTGCAAATGCGGTAACCTCTCAAACATTGGAAACAACCAATTTTTCAAGTGGTGTTTTTCAAAAGATGCAAAACAGTTTTAACCAGGAAAGATCAGGAGATATTTTAATAAACCTTAGACCTGGCTGGGTTGAAAAATCTCCGGATAAAGTATCTGAACACAATTCCCCCTATACCTACGATACTCATGTGCCGTTAATATTTTACGGTTGGAAGATAACTCATAAAAGCATAGAGGATTTTGTGGATGTTGCTGATATTGCACCAACTGTATCTATGTTACTGGATATTCCTTTCCCAAACGGTTTTACAGGGAAACCAATTATGATGCTTACAAAATAAAAAGGTTATTTCAAATAAAAATTATAGTGGCAGGTGTTTTGATTTCACTTCTTTTCCAAAAAAAATACTGGCATGTGAATCAAATACTTCTGTTGAATCGGTTGTAAGGAATTCATGCTCACCATTTTTTGAGCAATTTTGTTCTATTTCCGGGTGTCTGTCGAGATAATCCTTTAGACTTTTAGCTAATATTTCATCCTGGGAAATGACTTTAATATTTTCTGGTACAGATTTAAGGATTTTTTGTATCATTAAAGGATAATGTGTACAAGCTAACAATATAGTATCTATTCTGGAATCCTTTTCCAGTAATATATTAATATCCTTCTGGATAAAGAAATCGGCACCATCACCTGAATGTTCGTTATTTTCAACGAGGGGAACCCACATAGGACAGGCATGTTGATATACCTTAACTTCGGGGAAGAATTTCTCAATTTCGATAGGGTAGGAGTTAGACATAATAGTCCCGGTGGTGCCAAGAATACCTAAGTGTTTTGTTTTCGAAAAATTTCCGATTATTTCGGTTGTAGGGCGTAAAACTCCAAGAACTCTCCTGTTGGGGTATAGTTTTGGCAGGTCTTTTTGTTGGATTGTTCGTAAAGCTTTTGCTGAAGCTGTATTGCATGCCAGAATTATGAGATGGCAGTTATGGTCAAATAACTTTTTAACACATTCAAGTGTAAATTGATAAACTGATTCAAAAGAGCGGGTACCATATGGAGTTCGTGCATTATCACCGAGATACAGATAATCATATCCAGGCAGTGCTCGTATGATTTCTTTAAGAATGGTTAAACCACCGAGTCCTGAGTCGAATACACCTATGGGCTGTTTTTTATTCATGTTAACCGTATATAAAAAAAGAAAGACCATCTTTTTGATGGCCTTTCAATATTTTAAAACAGTGTTATTTTACTCCTAATTTTGCTTTTACTTTTGCCATCAGATCTTCTGAATCTTCTGCCCAATAAACAACAGCTCCGGTCCCTGTGTCAAATACATAAGTAAAACCATTTTCCCTTGCTACGTCTTTTACTGCTTTTTGGGCTTTATCAATAATAGGCTGGAAAAGTTCATTTCTCTGATTCTCTATTTCCTCCTGAGCAGTATATTGAAACTCCTGAATTCTTTGTTGAAGATCCTGAAGTTCATTTTCTTTAGCTTTTCTTACCAAATCTGTATAGTTTTTTTGTTCCTGTAAATATTTCTGATATTTATTATTAAACTCTACTTGCATTATTTCAAGTTGATCTTCAAATTCTTTAGCGATGCGCTGAATTTTTGCCTGGGCGCTATCTGTTTCAGGCATTGCTGCCAATAATTCCTGGGAATTTATATGTCCTAATTTTGGGCTCTTCTGAGCATAACTATTCGTTAAAGTCACAACTAATGCAACCAGTAAAAGATAAATACTTACTCTTTTCATTGGATAATAATTAAAATTTTTACAAATGTATACAATTAATTTTTATAACCTAATTTTTCTAGCACCATATCGCTTTTATCATTCTTCGGATTTGAGTAAAGAATATTTGGTCCTCCTGCAGTATCGAAAATGATTGCATATCCGCCTTCAATTGCAATTTCTTTTACAGCATTGTAAACCTCATCCTGTATAGGCTTAACCAGTTCCTGGCGTTTTTTGTATAATTCACCTTCCTGACCAAAATATTTCTTTTGCAAATCTTTAACCTGCTTTTCTTTCTGTACAATTTCTTCTTCTTTCTTTGCTTTCATTTCTTCAGAAAGCAAGACTTTTTCAGATTGGTAATCTTTATACATTTTTTCCACTTCCTGGTATTTTTGTTCAATTTCTTTTTGCCAGTCAGCAGAAATTTCATCTAATTTATCCTGTGCTGCTTTATATGCTGGTATATTAGCCAGGATGTACTCACTGTCAACATATGCAAACTTTTGTGCAAAACTTATTGTTGTTGATAGTAAAAAAACCGTAATGATTGATATTATATTTTTCATAATCGTAAGTTTTAGAAGTTATTAAAATTGTTGACCTATAGTAAAATGGAATTGAGAACCATGCTTTGTAACACTTCCCCAGGGGGCATCAAACCCGTATCCCCAGTCTATTCCTAATAAACCAAACATAGGCAGGAATGCCCGAAGTCCGATACCAGCCGAACGCTTTATAATAAAAGGGTTGAATGTATCCATATCATACCAGGCATTTCCTCCTTCCAGGAATGTTTCTAAATAAAAGGTTGATTGTGGATTCATTAATAATGGATAACGGAGTTCAATAGTATACTTATTATAAATATTTCCTGATTTGAAGCCATTAATTATTGGTGTGAGGGTCGAATTTTCATATCCCCGGAGAGCAACAATTTCGTATCCATAATAATTGAAAAAACCTGCCATTCCATCACCTCCTACATCAAAACTTCCAAAGGGAGAAGGACCGATATCTTTATTATAATAACCCATATAACCAAAATTTGCACGGGCGCATAATACCAGTTTATCCACAAGGGTTAAATACCAATCGGCCTTAAATTTCCATTTATGGAATTCAATCCAGTTGTATTTTGCTGTATCTGCAATGGTGGAATAATCTTTGTGGTTAAGTTTGGAATATGGAGGAGTAAACTCCAGAGACAGGGAGAAGTCTGAACCTTGCATGGGGTATATTGGATTAGGTCCTGATGAACTGCGGGACAAGGCTGCCAGGAAGCTGAGATTATTTGCTTTCCCGTTATCAAAAAGGAAGCGACCAGTATATTCATGAAGATCATATAATGTGTAAGATATTTCATTATAAATGGAGAAGTAGTCATCGGGCCATCTGAGACGTTTACCAAAACCTACTGAAGCTCCCATCATTTTAAAATATCCCTCACCTGGTTCACCAAAATAATAGCTGGAACCTGATTTAGGCAACCGGGTCCTGTTCCTGAAAATTGAAACAGAAAGAGAATTAGGTTTTTTTCCCCCTAACCAGGGTTCAACAAAGGTGATGTTGTAACTCTGATAGAAACGGCCATTAGCTTGTGCTCTAATACTTAATGTTTGTCCATCGCCTGTTGGAACGGGACCACCCCATTCTTTAGGTTTAAAAAGATTACGTGCAGCAAAGTTTGAAAATCTTAAACCAACTGTACCTACGAACATTCCGGCTCCCCAGCCACCCGAAACTTCAAGCTGGTCATTATGTTTTTCCTCAAGTTTATATTGCAGGTCAACAGTTGAGTTGTCAGGATCGGGAATTGGCACGGGTTCAATTTTTTCAGGATCAAAGTGCCCGAGTTGAGCAAGCTCTCTCACGGTACGGATAATATCCGATTTGCTAAATAATTCACCCGGTACAGTTCGTATTTCCCTGCGTACTACATGTTCGTTTGTACGGGTATTCCCGGTTATTATTACATTATTGATAGTAGCCGGATCGCCTTCAATTATTCTCATTTCAAAGTCGATGGAGTCATTTTCTACAACCACTTCCACAGGGGTTATGCTTGAAAATAAATAACCGTAATCCAGGTACAATGAGTTTACTGCATCTTCATCTGTAAAAAGTCTTTTCTCGAATAATGTCTGGTTATACACATCCCCTTTCTTTATACCTAATACAGCGCTAAGTATTTCGGTAGGATATTTTGTATTCCCAATCCAATTTATATCTCTTACATAATATTTTGTTCCTTCATATAATGAAATGGTTAGAACAACTCTTTTTTCGTTTATTAGTTTGATTGAGTCATACAAAAGAACCATATCCCTATAGCCTTTATCATTATAAAAGGTTTGAAGGGCAGCTTTATCATTTTTATATTCTTCTGCTACAAGTTTGGAGGATTTAAAAATATTCCAGTCGCGTTGTTTTGTCTTCTTCATCGTTTTTCTTAACTTCTTATCAGGGAAGTTTTCATTTCCAAGGAATACGATTTCTTTGATCTTGACTTTTTCATTCTTTTTAACTTCTATATCAAGCTCAACCTGGTTTTTGTATGTTGTGTCAAGGTTTTGGGTTATTACAACGTCTGTATTATAAAAGCCTTTTTCTGTAAAGTGATCTTTAATTATGATCTCAATATTTGATAATACATGGTCTGTAACCTGGCTGCCTCTGCGAAGGTTTAATTTTTCTTCCAGATCCTCTTTCTCTGATTTTTTTATACCTGTAATATTAAACTTTGATAGTCTGGGTCTTTCTAATAAATATATTTCAAGATATGCCTTGTTGCCTTCGGTTTTGGTTACATAAATTTTAACATCAGCAAAGAGTCCGTGATCCCAAAATTTCTTTATTGCGTTGGTAATATCTTCTCCGGGAATTGTGATCTTCGATCCAATAACTAAACCAGACAAGTTAATAAGGGCGTTTTTATCCAGATACTTTACCCCTTCAACAGTAATGTCTTCAATTATATATTCCCCTGGGTTTCTGTAATCAACAACTCGTATAAAATCATCCTCTCCCTGGGAAAAGAGGTTGTTTGCAATCAATATAACTACTAAAAACAAAAAAAGTCTTCTCATATTAATCATCATTTCTTATTTGATCGCTGATTTTCCCAAACCGTCGTTCTCGCTTTTGAAAATCAATTAAAGCTTTATATAAATCTTCCCTGCGAAAATCAGGCCAAAGTATATCAGTAAAGTATAATTCGCTATAGGCAATTTGCCATAACAGAAAGTTACTTACTCTGAATTCACCACTGGTCCTGATTAGTAGCTCAGGGTCTGGTATATTTCTGGTATTTAAAAATTTTTCAATTGTTTCAGTGTTGATATCATCTGTTTTAAGCGCACCCGATGATACTTTTTCAGCTATTTCTTTCATAGCATTTGTTATCTCCCATCGTCCGCTGTAACTGAGTGCTAATATAAGGTTAAGTCCGGTATTTTTTGATGTCTTTTCAATAATATCATTGAGTTTTTTTTGCACATTCTCAGGGAGGCTATGAAAGTCGCCAATAGTTAAAAGCCTGACATTATTCTTTAATAAAGTTTCAGTCTCATTATTTATTGTGGATACCAGCAAAGTCATTAGGGCATCTATCTCAGTGCGTGGCCTGTTCCAATTCTCAGTAGAGAAAGCATACAGTGTAAGATATTCGATTCCCAGTTCTGCGGCTGCTTCTGTAGTATCCCTGACGGCAGTTACTCCATTCTGATGTCCAAAAATTCTCCGGTTTCCTTTCTTTTTCGCCCACCGGCCGTTACCATCCATAATAATGGCTACATGTCGAGGCAGCTTGTTTTTAATTATTTGGTCTTTAATAGAAGATGTTTTCATTTCTTACCAACTCGTTTTTTCATATGCAGGACAATCTTCTAAAAACTCAAATACTTTATAAGTAAGATATACGCCAAAGAAGTTATAAAAATCGTTATTATTTAAGCTTGATTTAGGAGGATCATCCATGTTGAATGATCCAGAAGTAAGGCTTTGATTGTTATTTGTTACCCTGTCAAGATGATCTATAAACATTACCCGTGTTTCCCAAAAACATCCGACACCCATGCGGTCGTTTATATTATATCGAAGACCTATCCCCATTGGCAATACAAGTGGATTAGCATATTGTGTCATGGCAAATCCTGCTCCAGCTGCAACATAAGGTGAAAAGTTTTCTTTAGTTCTTTTTGTATTGAAAGGTAAGAAGTTAAATTCGTACATCATAGCTATTTCCATAACTGAGGTAGAGAATTGCCCAAGCGGCTGGTTGCCCACATAATCAAGATATCCGTTGCCTCCAGCTGTAGCCTTAAGTCCTCCATAATAAAAGCTCATTTTTGCAGAGTGCCGGTCATTAAAATCATGCCGGTAAAGTATCCCTCCTGCGAAGGAAGGTTGGTAAAAATGGGTGCTGTAATTCAGATCTCCCATATAGTATGAACCTCCAAGAAATAGGCCAAAATTGCCCTTTCTTTGTGCAAACGCCGGTGCTATTATCAGGTGAGCAAGTAAGATCAGAATAAGTTTTTTCATGGATATAAAACGGGAATTTTCAAAATTTATTCTTATCTAAACAAATGAGGTTTGCCAAAACGGTCGGTTTTTACCCTGTAAATAAGGTTGAAGTTGGCGAAATAGTAAATATCTTTAGAAGATGAGGCTTGTGTTTGGATGCCATCAAGAAAGTCTGTGGTAGTATACCGACCACCTAATTCAGCTCCAATAGACCATTTACTGCTTAGTATTTGTTTTACTCCAATTCCCAAGGGCACTGCAAGTGCAACTTTTGAATAACCATCAACCACATCTGTTTCTCTAAAATCACCTGTAAGTTTTGGATTAAAATAGGTTACCCCTAACCCGCCTGTAACATATACACTCATTTTTGTGTAATTGTTAACCATGCCTCTTCTATTAAAAGATGCTGAAGATTTGTATTTTGATTCTTCCCGGATAAAGTTATATTCTCCCATTACTGCAAATTCATTGATAAAACCATTGAATTTGAAATTACGGCCTTCATTTCTACTGCCTATATCGCTTGCATTTAATACTCCGTTAATATTATGAACTTGAATACTAATGTCCTGTCTGATTTTATAACGTCCTCCCAGATATAGTGAGGGCCGTGTACTCATGATGTCAAGATCTTTGAGTCCCAGAAGGCCATTTTTATCAATACTGCCGCCTAATTCTCCAAAACAATTAGCAGTACCGACTCCTATCATCAATTCATATCTTCTAAGCTTCCATTGCTGAGAATAGCTTGTATATGTTGACCCCAATAAAAGTATTGCGATTATGTAAAAACGAATTTTCATTACATAAATTTACTAATAAATTACAAAATTAATAATTTTTAATGAATGATTTCCTCTTTTTGGAATATTTAACTATTTATATAACATATTATTGTCAATAATGTTTCGTATTTTTTCAAATTTTATTTTAATTTCTCCTGTCGACTCCCCACATAAGTTTATTTCTAATCGTGTTAAAAAATTCATGTTTAGAAAGATTTACCATTTTTATGCTAAAAGGAGCCAATTCAACTTTTAATTTGGTTTCAAAAGTACATGTTATAAACCTTGAATCAAGTGATGTGATAAAATTCTTACTCCGCCCCTCAATAGTAAAAGAAAGTATACTTGTATTTGGAATTACTAATGGTCTGACTGTAAGAGTATGCGGGGCAATAGGTGATATAATAAAATTTTGTGAACCTGGGGTTAAAATAGGTCCTCCGACACTCATTGAGTATGCAGTGGAACCTGTAGGTGTTGAAATAATAAGACCGTCAGCCCAGTAGGAGTTAAGAAAATGATTATCAATATAAGTATGAATAGTAATTAACGAAGAATCTTTTTTCTGAAAAGTGATTTCGTTTAGTGCATAAGGAAAATCAGGGAAAAGGCTTGGTTCGCTTTCAAGTTTAATTAAAGACCTTTCTTCTATGATGTATTGTTTTGATAATATTGCATTTATTGCTAGTTCAATTTCGTTTTCAGCAATATGTGCTAAAAATCCGAGTCGTCCTAAGTTAATCCCGATTACGGGAATGTTTGAATCTCTTACAAAGGTAATGGTTTCGAGAAAGGTGCCATCTCCGCCCAAACTTATCAAAAAATGAGCTTTTTCAGGGAAATCAGCTATGGATGAAAATACCGAAATCGGAATGCCTTTTTTTATTGAAGATTTTATCAGTTTGTAGAATTTTTCATATACAATAATTTCAACATTCTTTTGATGCAATAAATCAAAAAGAATCCCGATTTTCTCAGAATATTCTTTTCTGAAACTTCTTCCATAAATGATGATTTTCATTCCAACAATCAAGTAATTAAGTGTTAAGGTACCTCAACAATAGTTCATATCGGTTTTGATACAAGCTTTCCAGATCGTTATTTTCCATATAGGATGCTTTGATTTCGTAATTGTACCTGTTAAATGTCTGTATTATAGAGGAGAGGTCAGTCTGGTTTATTTTAAGATTTACTTCAATCCTGTTAGGATTTTCCATAGGAGAGGTGTACATGCAAAGTATTTTGGCATCATTCCCTTCTACTATCTGAGCTATTTCACTCATCGAATAATCATTACTATTCATTTCCAGCACTATAATACCTCCCGGCTGGTTCATAGATATCATACTGGTAAACGAATGCAGCAGCGAATGCATGGATATGGAGCCTTTATAGTGGTTTTTTTCATCCAATACAGGAACAAGGGTTAGTTGCTGTCTGGCAACAACTTCAACAACTTCCAGAATATGGCTTTGCATGAATACAAAAGATCTTTGAAGAGAGAGGTTGTGGTTCCCAATAGGTTCACCGGCCATATTAAGGTCATAAATATCAGCTTCTGAAATAAGGCCAAGAAAATCATTATTATTCACGATGGGCAGGTGGGAAATTTTAAAAATCTCCATCCAACTCAACGCCTGTTCTCCAGTGTCCGAAGTTCTTAATATAGGAATTTCCTCTGATATTAGTTCTTTTGCAAGCATTATTAACTCACTTCTAAAAATAAACTAGTATTTTTGCAATTTTATTGTTTTGTAATGACCAGATTGAGTGTAAATATAAACAAAATAGCAACACTTAGGAATGCCAGAGGGGGAAATATTCCTGATGTTTTGCAAATGGCATTGGATTGCGAGCGTTTCGGAGCACAGGGTATAACAGTACATCCCCGCCCGGATGAACGGCATATCAGGTATCAGGATGTATATGATTTAAAATCTAAAGTAACTACAGAATTTAATATTGAGGGCTATCCTTCTGCTAGGTTTTTAGAACTGGTTACGGAAGTTGTACCCGACCAGGTAACACTTGTCCCTGACCCGCCTGATGCAATTACAAGCAATGCGGGATGGGATACCCTAACCAATAAATCGCTGCTCATTGACATTATTTCGCAGCTTAAAGAAAAAGGAATTAGAACTTCCATTTTTATTGGAACGGAACAGAAAATGGTTGAGGGAGCTAAGGAAACAGGCACCGACAGGATTGAATTATATACTGAGCCTTATGCTAGCAATTATCCTGTTGACAAAGTAAAAGCAATTACTCCATTTATTGAAGCTGCAAAAGTAGCTGTCAGCGTTGGTTTAGGCCTAAATGCAGGACATGATCTAAGTCTCGAAAACCTAAAATATTTCAAAGACAATATTCCAGGATTGCTGGAAGTTTCTATAGGACATGCTTTAATAGCAGATGCGTTGTATTACGGTATTGAAAACACCATACAACTATATCTGCAACAGCTAAGGTAAATTGCATTCTGAACCCCATGAAACTTTTTTATAGAAAATTTGGTAAAGGGCCAAATCTGGTTATTTTGCATGGATTATATGGCATGTCAGATAACTGGATGACTATTGGAAAAAAGTTAGCTGATCACTTTGAATTAATCCTTGTAGATCAGCGAAATCATGGTCAGTCCCCACATAACAATACTCATACCTATGAAGCCATGAGAGATGATCTGCTAGAACTTTACGATGATCAGGGGATAAAAGAAGCTCATCTGATAGGCCATTCAATGGGGGGGGAAACAGCAATGTTATTTGCTTCTGATTATCCTGAAAGAGTCAAATCACTTATTGCAGTAGATATTTCTCCGAGAGACTACATGAAACATCCTGATTTTGAGATGAATGTAAAACTGCATAGTTCTATGATCGAAGCTATACAAGGATTGAACTTATCGGATTATACTACTTTGAATGAAGTGGAGAGGGATTTAAGTGCATCAATCCCGGATAAACATATACGGCAATTTTTACTTAAAAATCTCCAGAGGACAGGGAACATGGGGTTTAGATGGAAGTTTAATATTCAAGTATTAGGTAAAGAAATTCGTTCCATTCTTGCCGGTATGGATGAAAAAAAATATATCCCGGGTTTTAAAGGTTCCCCTGCTCTTTTTATCAGGGGGAAAAACTCAAATTATTTAATGGATGAGGATATTCCTTGGATAAAACGTATTTATCCCGGAGTAAAAATTGAAACAATTGATAATGCAGGCCATATGGTTCATGCAGAACAACCAGAGTTATTTATAGAGTTGGTCAGAAATTTTTTGTCAGAAATAGAAAGTTAGCCAACTTTTTCAATACTATTATCTTCAATTATATCTTCACCTCTATATCTTAAAATTAGCTGTGCAACTGCGAGTACATCTTTTTCACAATAAGTAACGATTCTTGGGAGGTTGTTTTCTTTCCAATATACATCAGCTACCATACTTCCATCAATGTCGTCTTTTGGGGAAGGGATATTAAAAATGGTTGTCAGTAAGTTTAATGAAGTATAATTCTTATAGTCACCAAATTTCCATAATTCAAGTGTGTCAAGGTGCTTTACTTCCCAGGGCTTTTTGCCGGCAATATCAAGGAGTGAAGGAAGTTTTAGTCCATTAATAAGCATTCTGCGAGCAATATAAGGAAAGTCAAATTCTTTCCCGTTGTGCGCACAAAGTAATGCATCGGACCGGGATGAAAATTTTTGTAACATAGATGAAAATTCATTCAATAAAACTTTTTCATCATCACCAAAAAAAGATTTTACCCTGAATGTGTACTTGCCATTTTTCAGAATGATATGACCAACGGAAATACAAATGATTTTTCCGAATTCTGAATAAATTCCGGCCCTTTGGTAAACATCTAAGGATGATTCCTCATCTTTCCTAAAGAAGGAGGATTTTTTATCCCACAATTCTTGCATTGTTTCACTCAGATCAGAGTAGCTGCGTTGAATGGGTACTGTTTCTATGTCAAGAAAAAGTATATTTTCAATGTTTATATCTTGTAACATATCTGTTCATATAGGTTAATAAGTTTTAAATTCAATATGTGCTAAAAATAATAATTTTGTATTTACAATGTGTGAAAATTAAAACATAAATTAAATACCATGATTAAGCATATAGTGATGTTTAAACTCAAAAAGGACAGGCTTGACGAACTTCATGAGTTGAGAAAAAGGTTGGATAATCTTCAAAATACTATCGACGTGATTAAGTATTTTGAAACGGGAGTTAATATAAGACAATCAAGTTCCGCATATGATTTAGTATTAATATCAGAGTTTGAATCACTAGATGATCTGGAGAAATATCGTGTTCACCCCGATCATCAAAAAGTTATGGAATACATTGCTATCGTTAAGGAAAGTTCAATAGTGGTAGATTATAAGTTTTAATTTTAGTAAGTTTGATCCTGGAACTTTGTTAACTCGATACCTTTAATTGAGACGTTTGTTTTGATTAAAAGTGTTCTGTCTTCAATACAAACAGATATGAACGAATTATATCCATTAAAATTTGAGCCCATTGTAAAAGATAAAATATGGGGTGGCAAGAAATTGAAAACACTTCTAAATAAAACCAAAGCTTCAGAAAAATGTGGAGAAAGTTGGGAGATATCATGTGTGTCAGGAGAAATTTCAGTTGTTAGTAATGGGTTTTTAGAGGGTAATGCCCTTGACGAACTTATTGATGTCTACATGGGGGATTTGGTCGGGGATAAAGTATATGATGAGTTTGGTGCAGGTTTTCCATTGCTAATTAAATTTATTGATGCGAATGCTTTACTTTCAATACAGGTTCATCCAAATGATGATCTGGCAATGGCCCGGCACAATTCTTTTGGTAAAACAGAAATGTGGTATATTATTCAAAATGATGAGGGGGCAGAATTGATAAGTGGATTTATAAAACCGACTGATCAGGAAGAGTACCTGAAATATTTAGATGCCAAAAAGCTGAAAGAAATACTAAATGTTGAAAAAGTATGTAAAGGAGATGTGTTTTATATTCCTGCAGGAAGGGTACATGCGATAGGATCTGGTATTATGTTGGCTGAAATTCAACAAACTTCAGATATAACTTATCGAATTTATGATTGGGACAGGAAAGATGAAAAAGGGAATTCCAGGGAGCTTCATACAGATCTTGCATTGGCTGCTATCGATTTTGAAGCTGCGGGTTATTCAAAAACAAAATACCCAAGAAATTTTAATGCAACGAACAATCTTGTTGATTGTAAATATTTTACAACCAGCTATATCCAATTTGATCGTATAGTGGAAAAAGATTTCAACCTTATTGATTCCTTTGTTGTTTATATTTGTATGGAGGGTGAAATGGTACTAAAGTATAATGAGGATGAAACGGTAACTTTAACAAAGGGAGAAACAATTTTAGTTCCGGCAATGATAAAAAATATAGTACTAATACCCAATCCGGCAGCAGAATTATTAGAAGTTTATATTAAATAAAAACCGAAGTGAAAATAATACTACTTGGAGGTACTGGTCTTATAGGAAGAGCTTTAACCGAAAAGTGGAAAGGCAGGCATGAATTGTATATATTCACCCGTTCGGTGGGTATGTACAGAGCTAAAGCTGATTCAAATGTCAACTATGTACTTTGGAATGGGAAGGATATTGGTGCTGAGCAATTAACCTTTTTTAATGGTGATTATGCAGTAATTAATCTTGTAGGAGAAAGTATTTCAGGACTCTGGACACGAAAATATAAAAAGAGGATATTGGAAAGCCGTGTAAACTCAGTCAGAGGATTAAATTCTGCGATTAATAGAGCAAAGGATAAACCCCAGGTTGTAATTCAGTCATCTGCAATTGGATTTTATGGCTATGAATCTAAAGAACCCGTTGATGAGGGCGCACAAAAAGGAAAGGGATTTTTGGCTGATGTTGTCAAAATCTCTGAGGATACGGCTAAAGAAATAGAGGGGCTAAATATCAGACTTGTTATTATACGTTCGGGCGTTGTCGTGTCCAATACCGGTGGTTTTTTAAAATTATTAATATCGCAGATTAAAAGAGGAGTAACTCTGATTCCCGGATCGGGTGAGCAACACTTGTCATGGATAGATATTGATGATGAAGTGAATGCGATTGATTTTCTTATAGGAAAAGATGAATGTAGCGGGATATTCAACCTGGTAGCTCTTTATCCGGTAAAGGTTAAAGCTTTATATAATGATTTGGTTAGAATAATGAATAGAAAAGTTTTAGGGAAAATACCTGCTGGAGTTCTTAAACTCTTTTTTGGAAAAATGGCCAAAGAGTTGTTTTTGGCAGATCAAAAAGTACGACCAACAAATTTATTAAAGCATGGTTATATCTTTCAATATCCTGAGATTTCAACTGTTCTTGATAAGTATTTTTAAGGATTTGATAAAGATTTTATAGTTTTAGGTTTTCAATAATAAAATACTATGATTATTAAATCGGCTCAATTTCTTAAAAGTAGTCCAAACGTTGAAAGTTGTCCGCACAATGTGCTACCGGAATATGCATTTATAGGAAGGTCTAATGTGGGTAAGTCATCTCTAATAAATATGCTTACAGGACACTCAAAATTAGCGAAGACATCGTCAACCCCAGGTAAAACTCAGGTTATCAACCATTTTCTCATTAATGAAGATTGGTTTATTGTAGATTTGCCGGGATATGGTTATGCCAAGACTTCAAAAACCAAGCGAGCTGAATTTGGGATAATGATCGAAGACTATATTGTAAAAAGGGAAACGATGATTTGTCTTTTTGTCCTGGTAGACTCAAGGCATGAACCTTTGCAAAATGATCTGGAATTTTTCAGATGGCTGGCCGAAAATGAGATACCGTTTGTAATTGTATTTACTAAGATGGACAAGTTGAATGTTGCAGAGCGAAAAACAAATATTGAAACCTATAAAAACAAAATGCTGGAAGAGTGGGAATATCTGCCAGAAGTATTTCTGACAGCGGCTACAACCAAAGAGGGACGGGATGAGATACTGGACTATATTGAGAACATCAATAATTCAATACAGGATTAGGATTATAATCCAAATTTCCTTACATTTAATTCGGAAATGAGTGCGGGAAGAAGGTGTAATTTTAATATTTAAATAATTCTTTAACTATGAAAAGGCTAATTTTACTATTATTACTATCCTTTTTAGTATCTAATTTATTTTCAAATCCAATAGCTCCTCCTCCTAAACTTTGGTTCAGCGAAATATTTTTTGATGGAGATGACTGGGTGATGGAAGTTAAATTCAATGAATTTTATTCAGGGGAAAATCTGGATAGTGTAAGGATTGAGACGAAATCAGGTACTGTTTTATTTAAACCAGGTATATATCCGGCTGATAATGGTATTTTTTTAGTTACACAAGATAGTTTGTCAGCTCCCCTTTCGATTGATAAAACAGGAGATTTTATAAATATTTATGAAGAAAATAATACTGTAGTAAATTGGGCGTGGGAATATCAATATGGTACTGGGACAATCTCATATGGAGATTATGAGGGAGCAGAATGTCCTATGCCCTATACGGGTCAATCACTTGTTTTGGTAAGTTTCCATGAATCTACAATTGAAGGAGAGGCAGTAAAATACTGGCTGGTTAAAGAAAATGATCCTTCACTAGGTGAAGATTTTTGTATTTGTAGCAGTAAAGATACTATTTCAGGTTGGTTGCTTGATAAGTTTCAAACCCCGGTTCAAAATGCAAGGATTGAATATATAAATTCAGTTTTCATCTCCCAACCACAAATTATTACAGATAAAAACGGACACTTTGAGAATATGCCAATGTACTCAAAAATATATGATGCCATTATAATACTCGGAGATTCGGTATTAGGAAATGTTACATTTAAGGTAGAATTAGATTCATCGGATGAATTTACCTTTACATTAGCTAACTACGTTTTTGCCAATATTAAACCGTCTTTGGCTAAGGGTGCAATTATTAATAATTATCCTAATCCCGTAAGGGATAAAACAACCTTCTATCTGGATTTATCATCAATAAATTTTAAATATGGAGTAATTAAGATATATGATGTACAAGGAAAGATAGTTAAAATTTTACCCATCCCGTATAATAGAAATTCAGAGGTTGTTTGGGAACCCGACTTTTCTAAAATAAATGGAGGTGTGTATTTTTATCAGCTTGATATCGACGGAAGGGAAGTTGCATTTAAAAAAATGTTGTTGGTTGAATGATCAGACTGGTTTTTTCTTTTTGTCTATTTTTGACAACATTTTCATTTGGTATCTCCCAGGGATTGGAATTTTATAAAGAAGACTTAGTATTTGAAGTCATCAAAAGTAATTTTGTTGTTGAAGGCGCATACTATTTTTGTAATACCTCAGCAGATGCGGTTAAACAATTAATTTGGTATCCTTTTCCGGAAGATTCAATGCTTTTTGGCGAGATTGATTCAGTTTCAATATTTTCAGGGAATGTTCCTGTCTCATTTTATACCCGAAAAATGTCAGGAGTAGGTTTTTCTATTGAAATAAAACCTTTTGAATCAAAATGTTATAATATTTATTATAGTCAGCAAATTCTGGGCAATAAAGCAGAGTATATACTTCTAACAACACAAAGCTGGGGCAAGCCTTTGAAGTCGGCAAAATATAAGGTTTTATTGCCTGAAGATTTACAGTTGGATTCATTATCATATCCATATGATACTTCTTACATTCATAAAAATAAGCAAGTATTTTACTGGGAACAAAGTGATTTTTTACCAGATAAAAATATAATTGTAGAATTTCATCAAACTGAATAATTTCTATAGTATCGTAGGGGATATAGCTTTCATATCCTTCTAAAGGATAATTCTGCTAATTATGAAAAGACTCTTTTTGCATCTGCCAATACTATTTCTTTATAATCAGTTGGTTTTTTCTCAAATACATTTTGGACCTCAAAATATTATTCATCAGGAGTCGAATGGTGTAAAATGTATATATGTTGCAGATTTAAGTGGAGATAGTATTGGTGATATACTAACTGCTTCTGCTTACGATAATTCAATTGCCTGGCATAAAGGTATAGGGGGCGGCATTTTTGGTTCCAGGAAGATAATAACCGACTCTGCTCTGAATGCTGAGTTTGTGTTTGCTGCTGATTTGGATGGAGATGGAGATATGGATGTGCTATCAGCTTCTGAAGATGATGAGAAAATTGCCTGGTACGAAAATTTTGGCAATGATTCTATTGGCCCACAAAAAATAATTACGGTATTGGCTGATGGAGCTGAGTCTTTATATGCAGCCGATTTAGATAATGATGGAGATATGGATGTGCTTTCAGCTTCAGAGTATGATGATGAAATAGCCTGGTATGAGAATGATGGCACAGGCCAATTTGGGCCGCAGCGAATAATAACACATGAAGCAGATGGTGCTGAACTGGTTTATGCTGCTGATCTGGATGGCGATAGTTTGCTTGACGTGCTTACAGCTTCTGAATTTAATAACCAGATAGCATGGCATAAGAATCTGGGTGCTGATTCATTTGGGGTGGAGCAGGTTATAAGCTATTTAACAGATGGCGCTGAGTTTGTAAATGCATCAGACCTTGATAATGATGGAGATATGGACGTCCTCTCTGGATCCCGAAGGGATGATAAACTCGCCTGGTATGAAAACCTCGGAAGTGGAAGCTTTGGAGAGCAAAACATTATTTCAATAGCTGCAGATGCCCCCGAATGCATCATGTCAGCTGATTTGGATCAGGATGGAGATATGGATGTTATTTCTGCTTCTGAAAACGATTCCAAAATAGCCTGGTATGAGAATCTGGGAGCAGGAAACTTTGGCCCGCAGCAAGTTATTACAACAAATGCCGATGGTGCTTCATTTGTATTTCCTGCCGATTTGGATGGTGACGGTGATCTTGATCTTGTCTCAGCTTCTGACAGGGACGGGAAGGTAGCCTGGTATGAAAATCTTCCGGGTCCTGCGGTCATTACTGAAACAAATTATGCTTCAAATCCATTAGAAGTCATAATATACAATCAAAGGTCTTCTAAACAGATTCAGTTTAGCATATCCGTTTTATCTGAGTGTATTGTTGATGTAAGAATGCTGGATGTTTTAGGGAAAGAGACCGATAATGTTTATCATGGTCAGATCAACCAAGGAGACTCCTCATTTAGCTATAGCACAAGGAATATGCCATCGGGTTTGTATATATGCGTTACAACTTCCATTTCGACAAACGGACAAAGGAATAAAAATGTTCAGTTAATTCAGATTTATGAATGATTTGGAGAAGATTTTAGTTAGCTTGCCCATTATAATCATTAAACACGCACATCTCATCTACTTCCTTGCGTTTTTTAGGACGGATTTCTTCAGAAGATGGATAACCAACTGTTATAATTAATTCAGCCCTCTTGCTTCGCGGAATATGTAACAGCTCTTTCACTTTCTTTTCATTAAACCATCCCAGAATGCATGTTCCAAGGCCTTCGGTCTTGGCCTGGAGACAAAAATGCTCTGCAGCAATACCAATATCTATAAGAGGATAATCTTTATTTTTAATCAACTGGCCTGCGTTGGATGTAAAGTTTGCTTTTTCCTGTACAATTACTACATGTATTGGAGCTTGTTTGGTAAAGTGATTCATAGATAGCAATTTACTTGCGGCAAGGTCAGCAAGGGTATTCTTCTTTTCAACGTCGTCAATAATAATAAATTTCCAGGGTTGTGCATTACATGCTGATGGGGCAAGACGCGCAGCTTCAATACAACGCATAAGTTTTTCCTTTTCTACTGGCTTATCCAAATATCCACGGTCACTTTGACGAGTGCTTACTAGTTCTAGAAAATCTTCCGGTTTAATCATGTTTTATGGTTTATTCAGGGAGCAAAATTACTATTTATTTTCATTACTAAACGAGCAAATTATATTTCGTCCCTAACGGGACTTAGAAACATTTTCTAACACAATGTTTACCAATATGTCGTCCCTACGGGACTGTCCCGTTA
>JAFGOZ010000620.1 GCA_016926235.1 Bacteroidales bacterium
ATAAATGCAAATGCACGTTTACCGGTTATCTGGACACGGGTATCATAAGCATTTCCCGGATAGAATCTTTGAAAATAAAAATAGTTCCTTTGCCTTGCCCACTGAGGATTCAGTCTTCCGGACAAATACCTCAGGTAAATCATCTTAACAATGCTTCTCCCGGTTTTATATAAATTATAATTATAGGTTTTTAAAGTATTATAAAGACCGTAATAATCAGATGAATAACCATTTGAAAAAGATCTTCCCAGGTTTTTAAGCGCCAATCTTTTGTTCTTCAACAGTTTTACCTGCATTGAGCCTGAACCTGATTTAAGCTTGAAAACAATTGGATAATCCTTATATGATTCAATAAATGCTCTGGCATCAGTTTTATTCCAGAATACACTGAAATCGCATGCCGGAAATCCTTTCGCTTTGAGCATCAGAGATTGCTTTACCTTATCATCATAATGCCAGCATGTATTCCAGTTCGGGAAGCTTGGTTTATTATAGAATTTTTCAATAACCGGAATTATTGTTCCTGCATGCTGATGATGATAATCAGTATGTGCCCAACGGTAAATGAATGCATCAACTTTTTCTATCTGTGACCAGAAAAGAGGATCACTGCTGTTAAGGTCAATGTATTTTATATTATTGGCCTTTAGTATTTCGCGGTAAACATTGCTTATATAATCCGGTTTACCCGGCCAGGTATTATGTATGCCAACAATCATTGTTTTAATTTTAAGCCATCAATAAGTAATTGTTCAATAGAGGTGCAACGCAGTATGTTAATAAGGGATCTGCGTCTGCTTCTATCCGAAACATATTTCTTAAAAAACGGTAACTTGAGCAGGAGTTTATCAACCTTTGTAGGGTAGAGGATTTTTTTTGTGAGTCCTTCTCCTGTATTTTGTACATAAATTTTCCAGGCTTCTTCCAACTTACTGTCATCAGATATAATTGATGAAAGGTCCTTTATTTTTTGAAGTACCGATTCCTTCTTATCGCCCTCCATTAAAGTGACTTTTAATCTGTCTTTACACTGATAAAAAGGGATTAATTCAAATTTAAATGATTCGCCAATCATGCAATTAAGAATGACTCCTTCATTCCATGATTCGGGTTCTCCTTCATAAGAAAAGAAGAAATTTCCCAGACTGTAAACAAGAGGCTTGCCGTTATAAATTTCATAACCACTCAATACATGAGTATGATGGCCAACAACCAGATCAGCGCCCAGATCAGCCAGATAATGGAAATCCCTTTTCAGTCCCGGGCGTGGCAGGGAATAGTATTCATTACCCCCATGATATATTACTATCAGGTAATCTGCCAGCGATTTTAAATATGTGATTTCATAATAAGCATCAACAGGATCATAGCCACAAGCACCCATCAATCCCTTTTCCCTTACGCTAAATTCATGTTCACAATAATTTAAGAATCCGATTTTTTTGCTTTTTATTTCTTTGATAAACCAGCTATTCTTTCTGTCAGGCCTGTTAACAATACCAATCGTCTCAATATTATGTTTTTCACATTCTGTAATTGTATCCTTTATCCCTTGCTCACCATAATCATAAATATGGTTATTTGCAAGGCACGCAATATTTACTTTTGCCTGCTTCAGAAGAGAAATTGCAGCAGGTTCTGCCTTAATTGATGGCCCTGTCTTTTCAATTTGAACCTGGCATTTTGTTAAAGGTGTTTCAAGATTAGTTATATGTAAATCGCTAGTGTTAAATATCTCTGACAAGCTAGAGAAATGGTTATCGGCAATCTTGTTATTAGGTATCAATGGTGCAAAATCACCTGAAAATAAAAGTATAATATTATGATTACTCATTCGGATTGATTATTATTATACTTTAGGAACAAAATCTTTAAACAAAGCCGTATATAAATCAATTGTTTTCCTGTAATTTGATTGTTTTGAAAAATTTGTTATACCCCAACTGCTCAACTCCATACGAGCATCGGGCGATAAAGGCAGATTTATTTCAGCAAACCGTTTTTTGAAATTAGACTTTATATCAAACTTATAAACGAAACCACATTTTTTTTTCTCAACAAGTTCTGAAAAATCACCTACTCCCGGTGAAATAATAATGGGCAATCCACACATTACATACTCGGCAAATTTAGTTGGTGATGCTACATTGTTCATTGGAACATCATCTCTTAGAATTAATCCCACATCCGCGGTGTTCAAATAAGGCCTTACATTCAGATTATCTATACTAAGAATAAAAATATCATTATTGTCAATATGATTTTTGCTCTGCAGTTTTTTTGCAAATTCAAGATCATGTGTCAAAAGCAGAAAGAAAGCTTCGGGTATTTCATCCTTTATTGCAAGAAAGGTGCTGAAAATCTTTTGCGGTACATGCCAGCATATTTCGAGGCCCCCAGAATAGACTACTACAAAACGGTTGGAAATATTCAACAATTGCCTTTGACGTAAACGCTCACTTTCGTCAAAATAGAAATATTTACTATCGGCATTACATGGATTTACGTAGAATTTCTCATTTTCCGAATCACCAACTTGATTTAAGAGATAACTTTTTAATTTGTAACTTACAGTGAATACTCTATCTGCCACTTGCACCATTTGTCTCTCATTCTGCAAAATATGACAATATTTTTGTTGCTGTCCGGCGGAAAAAGGCTCATTATTGTATTTATACTCTTCTGCTGCGGCAGCTCTGGCATCGTAAATAATTTTAATCCGGTTATTATATAACTTCTTTAGCATACCCAGTGAAGAATGTAAGCCTATTCCCCTGGTTTGCAAAACTAACTTTCTATTAGAAATTATGAATTTTAAAAAAAGTAAAATGTAAATTATTAAATTCAGGATACTTCCACAAAAAAATCGATCCGGGAAAATATATAAAACATATAAACGACCGTCATACAACTTCCTGATTCCGTTAATTTCTTGCCTACGTTTATGTTGATTAAGTATATGTTTAAACTGATAAATTTTTACAATACCAAAATCTAATCCACCCTCCCTAAACAAATTAACCGAACCAATTACCTGTGTTTTAAAAACTGTATCAAATTCTAACGGGGCAAAATAAAAGTATTGAAAATTTTGAGGCTTGTTGTTTCCTGGCATTTTTATCTTAAGTAATATCCTTTCTATGATAAAATTAACTTGTCAAATGGCGTTGCTCCCCGATTAGGCTGTTTATTGCAGATCCATTTACTAAAATAGCATAATGCCATAAAATCAGCTTTAACTCCAAAAAATTCATTTCTGTTGAAAAGTAAATATTTGATAATTGCTTTTAAATAATTCTTAATTATCCGGATTATGGTAGCGAGAAATGTAAATACAAAACGGTACCATGGCATATGCAAATATTTAAAAATCAGGGTAGCCTGGGTATTATAGAAAATCAATTTTGGGTTATTTAATCGACCCCCAATGCTCAAACTACCTTTGTGCCAGAGCTTTGCTTCCGGCGTATAGATCAGCTTATTACCGGCTTTCACTGCTCTGAGGGCCAGGTCAGCCTGCTCGGCATTAAACCAGAAAAATGGAGAATAACCTCCAACTTCTTCGTAAACAAGTGTTGGTAAAAGCCAAAAAATATCATCAATCATATCCATCTCCATTTCCTGATCCCACTGGCCATTATCAGGTTCATCAATGACCATACGTTTCATCTTCAGGTATTTTCTATTTGTGAATTTATACCCGATATGTTGAATCAACTTTGGTTGTCCATAATGATATACTTTCCCGGTAACAATACATTTATTATTATGCCTTAAGGCACAATCCACCAAATGTGATATTGCATCCGGAGCGATAACTGAATCATTATTCATTATTAGAAAAAAACAGAAGCCCTCTTTTGAAGATAATTCCAGTCCATAATTCATCCCTCCAACATAACCCCGGTTCTTTTCTATTCTACTAACTGAACATATACTTGATTCCAATAATTTAAGCTGATCATAATCATTATTAGAAAAAGAGCCATTATCGATAAGAAAAATTTTAAAATTATTGTAATCTGATTTCAAAATGGACTCAACACATTCCTTTGTCATAGCCCACTGATTGTAATTCAGTAACAAAATTGCTACAGAGGCGCCATGGTCATTTTGATCCATTTTTCCTTAAAATCTGATCATATTTTTCCTGAACTATAGAACGTATGCCTCCATTCAGGCTTTGCAGAACACTAATTCCCGGATTTTCGTTTGCTTCCACAATTACAGGTCCTTCATCAGTAATCGCAACATCCCAACCGACTACGAAATTAAAATATAGTAACCTGTGTGCTCTGATGCACAGATCAATAGCTTCATCCAGATATGGAACGGGATAACCTTCAAAGATAATTTCCGAATCGGGATGCGACGGTAGTAATCCCTGCCTTTTATCAGATGTACTGGTTAACCCGCTACCAGATAAACATTCCTTTTCAGCATTTATTCCAACATATAGTGAGCCATGGCTCCACGAATCAGTCAGCGAATTGTTAGTTGCAAATCCCTGGTATCCTCCAAGAAATACTGGTTCATTGTCATTCAGTATAGTAAAAATACGGGTTGTATTTAATGCCGTGGAATTTATTTTCCTTATTGTTGCATGAGAGTAATATTGCCTCTGTACGACCCATATCTTATCTCCCAGAAAAGTCTTAAATTCATTTAAATC
>JAFGOZ010000621.1 GCA_016926235.1 Bacteroidales bacterium
ATTCCCAACAACCAATTATTCCGAAGATATCCATTGGGCATGGCAGATGTTTAACAAAGGCTTTTGCTTGGGATATGAACCAAAGGCGAGTGTGTGGCATTACCATCATGAAACATTTCATTATCGTTATAAACGCCATTTGATTGAAATTACAAACCATTATTCCCTTTATAAGCTAATAACATGGCCAAAATTTGGAAAAGCAAATCTTATTCCATTTTACCAAACTTATAAAAAAGCAAAATCACACTTTATAAAATGGTTCTTATATAATATACGATTATTATTTGCAAATAAATTAGCTGAAACAACCCTTATCTTAACCTACTTTTTATCAGGAGAAAAAGGAATACAAAAGAAATATTTCAAAATCACCAAAGAAATCCCAATTGGAAAAAATAAGTAATAAAATACAAATTGTCAAATATTTGTTAGTAAGGGCATTAAAAGTAATCAATAATACTATACTTAAAAGCTTTAGGAGCCTTCCTTTTAAAACCATACCTGTAATACTTTTATCCTACCCACGAAGTGGTTCATCCTGGATTGGGAAAGTAATAAGTAACGCAAATAATATTGCTTATATGCGTGAACCAATAATGCAAATGGCTTTAAATTACGAAAAAAACAATAAGCCAACGAAAAAAAAACTTGATGAATATATAAGCTCCTTATCAAAAAAAGTCTTTAAAGGAATTCCACCCAAAGGCTTCTATGATTATTCTCCCATAAGAAATTTCCTTTATCGTCGACATAAATCAACACTGGTTATTAAAGAAGTATTAGCCTGGAATGAAATAATTTATCCTAACTTCTCAATAGCAATCATAATTATATTGCGCAATCCACTTGCTTTAGCTGAAAGTTTCAATCGTCTTAATTTCCAAACTAATGGATGGTATAAATTTGGATATGAATACGGCATTAATATGAAAAGAAACATCCAAAAAGCAAAAGAGGATAAAAACCTCATCCTGAAATATGAAGATATAGCCTCAAATCCTGAGAAATATTTCAGAATCATTTACAATTTTCTTAATATAGAAATTGATAGTAAATTCAACGAAACAATTAACAATTATTGTTATTCGAAAAAATTTAATACTGCTGATGCATTTAACGAACAAAGATATTCATCAGATGAAATAAATAAATGGAAAACAAAATTGCATCCCCAAATAGCTATTGAAGTTACTAATGGATACCTCAATTCAGGGTTAAATTACTATAAAGAAGAAATACTGGATTATATTAATGGAAACAAAAAGTAAAGAACTGCCTCTGATTAGCGTTTTAATGACCACCTACAACCGGGCTAAATATATCGAAGAGGCCATTGAGAGCGTCATTGCCTCAACCTATAAAAACTGGGAACTGATTATTGTTGACGATTGTTCTACCGATAATACAGAACAATTAGTAAAAAAATACTTATCAGATCCTCGTATTCAATATCATCGAAACGAGAAAAACCTGGGACAATTCCCAAACCGTAATAAGGCGGCTTCATTAGCCAAAGGTGAATATATTAAATATTTGGATTCAGATGATATAATGTATCCTAATTGCTTAAGTGTTTTAACAACAGCAGTCAAAAAATTCCCTGATGCCGGTTTAATTGGTGAACTCTATTACGATAATCATAGAGGCTCATTGCCTACATATTTCACCCCGGAAGAGGCAATACTAACCCATTATTTCAAAGGAAACAGGATTCTCAATGTAGGGCCTACATCATTAATGTATAAAAAAAATATTTTCATGCGAGTTGGAGGTTTCCGAACAGACATAGGCATTTTAGCGGATGTTCCACTAAATTATGAAATTGCAATGCTTTCGCCCATCGTTGGTACACAAAAAAGCTTAATATATTGGCGCATTCACGAAGGTCAAGTAACCGTTGGGCAATCAAATCAAGAGCGTATGATGGTTGAACGATACAATATTAACCTATTAATCCTCAATCACCCTAATCAACCTTTAAATAATGAAACAACAGAAAAAATCAAAAGAAACATTCGCAATATTCTCGCTAGAAACATTCTTAAATTGATTTTTAAGTTAAAATTACGCATGGTTAAAAACGTGATACAACAAACAGATTTAAAATCTACTGATTTCATCAAAGCATTATGTCCCAATTACAAGCTACATAATTACTCATTTAAGCCTAACCCAATATATTATTTAAACAATCAGAACTCATAACACATGAAAGTATCTGTTATAATACCAGTTTACAATACCCAGAGATACCTTCAACAGACTCTTTACTCAATTATAAATCAAACCTATAATAATATCGAAATTATTTGTGTAAATGATGGATCAACTGATAATTCACTAATAATACTCCAACAGTTTCATGATAAAATTAGAATTATAGATCAGGAGAATAAAGGTCAATGCGCCGCTTCTAATGCAGGATTAAAAGCCGCAACAGGCGATTACATTAAATTTTTTGATGCCGACGATTTAATGAATCCAGAACACATTGAACTACAAATTAAAAAGCTCAACGGGAGTCAGGATGCAATTGCCTCTTGTGAGTGGGGTCGCTTTTATAATGATGATCCGTTATCTGCGGTATTTAATCCAGAACCAGTTTGGCAAGATATGAAACCATTAAATTGGTTAAAAACAGCAATGTCACAGAAATCTGATATGATGGGGGCTCCCCTTTGGTTAATCCCCCGAAAAATCATAGAAAAAGCCAGAGGCTGGGATGAAAGATTAAGCCTCAATAATGATTTTGAGTTCAGTACCCGCCTTTTATTGGCAGCTGATGAAGTTTTATTTACTTCGGGTGCAAAAATTTACTACCGTTCAGGATTAGAAAGTAACCTGGCAAGCCAAAAAAGTAAGAAAGCATACGAAGCAGCACTTTTGAGCACTCAATTAGGTTGCCAACACTTATTAAACGCCGACAACTCAGATTCAATGAAACAACTCTGTGCAAATCGTTACCAACAATGGCTATATCGCATTTATCCAAATTACCCAGTAATTATTAAACAACTGGAAAATCATATTCTTGAGTTAGGAGGCAGTTCAATTGAAATGGAGGGAGGGAAAATATTTCAAATATTTAAATGCTTATTAGGATGGAAACTGGCCAAGCGGATTCAATTATTAACTTATCAACTGGGCTATAAACCGAAACATCCACATAAAAAATAGGTTTTTTGAATACTTTATTAGAAAAAAAATAAAACTGTAACCGCAAAGAACGAGGAGTTAGCGCAATAAGTGGTGGTGAGTAGTTAAGGTGAGAAGTGAGTAGTGAGAAGAGATTAGTGGATTGTTAAATCTGCTGGTTAATAGGTTAATAGATCAAGTAGTGCGAGAGGTGAAAATAGGTTAGTAGGTCAGTAGATTGAGAGGTCAGTAGATTGAGAGGTCAGTAGATTATCAGGTGAATAGATCAATGGAGTGAGAGGTGATGCACCCTCTTTCTCGCGCGCTTTTGTAACTCATTCACAAACTAACTTTCAGATATACATGAATCTTATTAAATTACGGCCACTCATTTCACTTATACATGAAATAAAGTTGTATATTTAAAAAAATCAAATACAACAGAAAGCAAATGATAATTGAACGTCCGATATATTTAGAGAGAATAAAGCCCTTTATTGACAAAAATCTAATAAAAAGAATAATTAAAGAAGATTTGTTGGACAAATTGTCTGCTTCAGGCGCAGTTCTTATAAAAGGACCAAAATCGTGTGGCAAAACAGCCACCGCAAAGC
>JAFGOZ010000622.1 GCA_016926235.1 Bacteroidales bacterium
AATCTCTTTAAGTACAAGTGCACAGATAAAATTAAGAACTGATGGGAAAATTGGATTAGGAACATTAACTCCATCAAAAGATTTAGAAATAAAGAGAAATAACATTCTCTTTAATTTTGATAATTCATATTCCCCTGCAGATTTAACACTTCAGATTTATTATGATATGCCGCAGTTTTACCCTACTATTTCTGGTAAAGGATTTCTTGGTACATATGACAAACGCTGGGGATATGCATACTTTACTAGACTTTATTCTGTATACCACTACACTATTTCATCAGACGCAAGACTTAAAACAAACCTGGAACCAGTGTCAAACTCATTGGATAAAGTTTTAAAAATGAAAGCATATACTTATGATTTAAATATAGATCAATTGGAAAATAACGAAGAAAAATCTGCAAATACAACAAATCAGTCACAAATAGGCTTTTTAGCACAGGATCTGTTAAAATTTATTCCTGAAGTAGTTGAGTATGACTCAGCAGCAGATGAATATGGAGTAAAATATGGAGCAATTGTACCTGTTTTGGCAGAAGCTATCAAAGAACAAAATAATATTATCATGGAGCTTATCAAAGAAGTCGAAAAGCTAAAAGATAAGGAGAAGAGTGATGAAAAGATAAGTGAAACAGAATCCAATACCCCATTTCTTATTGGTCAGAATCAGCCAAATCCATTTAATGAATATACAGATATACAATTTTATATTCCAAATGAAATAAAATCGGCAGTATTTTTTGTATATGATCTTCAGGGCAAGCAAATAATGAGTAGAAAAATTATTGAGAGAGGAAATGGAGAGATAATAATATATAGCTCAGAACTACAGCCCGGTATGTACAATTATCTAATAATAGCTGATGGTAACATTATTGGTACAAAGCAAATGATCCTCACAAGGTAAAACAATATTATTTAAACGGATAAATAATATATTATTAAAGAGGCTATCTTGATGGTAAAGATAGCCTCTTTATTCACCATTTATAAAATTAAAGATTGAACTTCAATTTTATTGTGTATCATGAATTTTAATAACTTTCTAAATCAGAAATTTTAAAGAAATGTAATTCACCTCTCTCTATATAAACGATATAGCCTTTAGACTCTAATTTTTTGATGGTTTTCTTAAGTTGCTCCGTTTCAATTTTAAGTTTTTCTCTTTCAACCTTTGGTGAATGCGTCTCACTTGCTCCAAAGTGTTGGTCTGCTATTGCTCATAAATGGCGCAAGCGTCGCGCTTGTGCTTATGTAAACTGTATTTATAATTTTCAGCTGTTAATTTTTACCTTTAGACTATGAGTCGCAAATACAAATTCAGAGATCAGAATGCGATTTATTTCGTTAGCTTCGCAATCATTTATTGGATCGATGTATTTACCCGGCCGGTCTATCGTCATCTTTTAGTTGATTCAATTAATTATTGCATACATAATAAAGGTCTTATTGTATATGCATGGTGCATTATGACCAACCATGTTCATATGATCATAGGAACTGACGATAAGAAACTGCAAGATATCATGCGTGATTTGAAAGGATATACATCCCGTAAATTAATTAAAACTATTGAAGAAAATTTCCAGGAAAGCCGGCGTGAGTGGATGTTGAAGATGATGAAAAAAGCAGGGCAAATGAATGGTAACAATGAGAAATATCAATTTTGGCAACAGCACAACCATCCAATTGTATTAAACAATACTGATATTTTTGAACAGAAGCTTAACTATATACATAATAATCCTGTTGAGGAAGAGATCGTGGAAAATCCGGAAGATTATTTGTATAGTAGTGCAAAGGATTATGCTGATGAAAAAGGACTGGTATTGGTAACTTTGCCATGGTAGAAACATTGTTTAATACAGGCACAAGCGCGACGCTTGCGCCATTAAGGGGTGAAAACTGGAATAAAATAGAAAATTCCCTGGAAGTCTCCGCTTATCATCACAATGTTCTCGGCGGTTTTTTAAGTTTACGTATCGGACTATGTTCCATGGGTAAAGGATCGGTAAGGTTTAAAAACTTTGTTTATAAGGCTGTACAATAAAACGTGTTTTTTACTCCTCATAATACAAACATTTCATTTCCTCCCATGGCGTAAGCTTGCCTGATAAGAAAATAAAAAATAACGGGAAGATATGCAAAAAGTCTTTTTTGTTACTTCGTGACATCCTTCGTGGTAAAAAAATTATAACCACAAAGAGCCCAAAGTACCTCACAAAGGCATCAAAGATTCAGTATATACAGAAATGCCATTAAGGAACTTTCTATTGCTCGGCATAAATAACGACGATATTGTTGTCATTTAATGTATTCATGGAATTCTCCGTGGTTTGTTTAAACTGTTTACTATGGATATGGGTTTTTTCCTGGAGTGCACAAATACCAGTATTTCAGAATGTGAATCCCTGATTTTTATATGTGAATTATTATTCATTTTATGGTTCTGCAGAACAAAGAATTTAACGGTATTATTAATTTCATTGAATTTTATGATTACCTCAATAGTTTTTCCCGATTCACAGTGAACAATAGCTTAAAGTTATTTTTTTGTTAGAAAGCAGATCAGGGTCTCAAGCCATAATGAAAAAACCTTTTTCAAGATGAGTATTCTCTGTACAGATCAGATGTATTTTTCTTATATTTTTTATGCTTGAGGAGTTTTTAACACCATAAGCATGCGATCTGTTTTTTTATAGTTTTTTCAGTACATTCCCGAACAGAATACTGTAAGGTGTTGTGCGATTATTCCAACCCATAACAATTGTGGTGGCAACAATTTCTTCCGCAGCCCGTAAAATCCTGTTTGTAATATTGCTGTCAATTTGTGTACCCGGTTTATAGATAAAATTAGTGTGTAAAGACTTTATCAATTCCTTGATCATTTCATTATTCTCACTGATTTTTTCTCTTACTTCCTTGTATTTAGGAAAAACAGTAAGAGGGTAAACGGGGAAATTGTTTTCTTCATTTTTTATCAACCCTGCAAATTCGAGAAGGTTTTCGGAACTTGCAGGTTTTGTGATCGATACAAGTATCTTTTCCCTGTTCCTCGTATTCAAAGCCGGACTCAGGAAATCCCCTGAAATAATTCCTTTTCCGGCTTTCCGAGTTATATACGAACTAATGATATTTGTAACAAGTATTAGAATCACCGTGTTGTTATGAACTGCTTCGGGAATGATCCCCATATTAAAAACAATTAAAATAATGGCTATTGCAGAGGCTGCTCTTGAAACACTGAGACCAAACAACAGATTGGTTTTTGTTCGGAATATCCTAAATACCATTCTGGTTAAGAGGGCAGCAAAAAATTCACCGGCAACTGCCATAACAATCATAATGATCAGCAGTGCGATTTGAAAGGTTTGGTTTACATATACTTTAAAACTTACCAGAATCCCTATTGAAATTAAAAAGAAAGGAATGAAAAGACTATTTACGATAAATTCAATACGTCTGTAAAGTGTTGAAGTACTAATAATGTGACGGTTTAAGACCAATCCACACTATTTCCAATCGTCCCAGTTTAGGATATGAAATCAGGGTATGCGAAGAAAGCATGACTGCCACAAGCCAGGATGTACAAATAACGTAATTCAGAACGTGTCTGCAGACAACATAGCCGAGAACAAATGGTATAGCGAACGATGCGGGGCCAATGAATATACTTTTAAGTTTATTGTCAACAAAATCAATAAGGTCGATTTCCAAACCGACAGGAAACATTAAATACAGCAACCCGATTGTTTCCGGTAAGCTTAATTCCAGATCGGGAGAAACAAGATTAAAGCCATGAGTACCGATCAGAGCGACGCTTAAAAGTAATCCGACAATTGACGGAATTTTTATCCTTTCAAAAAATACCAGGGCAATAAGCAGTATAAACAGGATAAGGGTAATTATAAGAACCGGTTCGTCGAAAGGAATTTTGAACGATAGTATGTATAAAACCGTACATTCATCCCGGTTGAATTATTGGGTAATTTAAAAAGATCTTTTAACCTTAGTTAAACTCATCCGCCACAAATGTCCGATTAGCTGAAAAGTAAGCAAATGAAATTTATTCAACTCATCACAATCTTTCTTAACTTCCATAATCGATCATGGCAAATTTAATATGACTTTAATGATCTCCCTGATCGGATGAAGTTTACAATTACAATAAATAAATAACTTAGTCATCATGGAAACTCAAAATAAACTAATAGTCAAAGATTATATCGAGAAGGTCGTTAATACCGGATATATTGATATACTGCAGAAATATATCTCTCCTGATTATGTTGAGGTTTTTAATAATAAGAAACATGAAATAGGAATTGAGGGTGCTAAGGAACATGTTACCGGTGTCAGAAGAACATATCCCGACCTGAAATTATATATTGATAAACAAATAGCCGAAGGGGAATGGGTGGCAACCTGTTACACGATGACGGGTACTCATTCGGGTTCATGGATGGGAATGAAACCTACCGGAAAGAAGATGATGGTAACCGGAGTGAATATTAACAGGGTTGTTAACGGTAAAATTGTTGAACACGGAGGTGCGGCCAATATGTTTGAAGGGTTTTTAAATATCGGAGCGATTAAGATTATGGGAGAAAATAAATAATATATAAATAATAATAATCATGAAAATACTTTTACTTGGTGCAACAGGAAGAACCGGAAATCAAATCATTGAAGAGGCTGTTAAAAGAGGGCATAAGATATCTGCCATTGCCCGTGATCCCGGGAAGCTAAAAGATTATAAAATAGACGTCACACAGGGCACGCCTTATGATTATGAAACTGTAGAGAAAGCAATTGCCGGTTGCGATGCAGTGATCAATACGTTGAATGTCTCCAGGAAATCAGACAATCCCTGGGCACCTCTGAGAGCTCCTGTGGATATGATATCAAGATCTGCATCCAATGCTGTTAAAGCAATGGAGAAAGCAGGCATTAAAAGATTTGTTGCATTAGGAGCAATTGGTGCCGGGCACTCCTGGAAAAAAATGCCGGCAATTCTCAAATTCGTGGTTTCAATAAGCAAACTTAAATATGCATTCCGCGACCATGGGAAACAGGAGGAAGTACTTGAAAACTCATCTGTTGACTACACTGTTTGCAGGGCTCCGATGCTTTCCGATAAGAAGAACGATACCGGAGCCGTTGCAACACCTGAGGGAGTTAAGCCGGTAAGCATGGTTCTGAACAGGAACACAGCGGCGGAGTTCTTTCTGGATATCATTGAAAAGAATGAACATATCAGGGAAACTATCAGTATTTCTAATAAACCTTCAACGCAAAAAAAGAAATAATTTATTAACGGATCATTATTCGACAAAACTTATTGTCCTTGGTGAAAACCAAACCTCATGCTTTTTTAATTTCTTAACTGGAAGAAAGAAGCATCATCATAACAGAAACTCATGAAATTTAAAATAATAATCATTAAAATATTTGTTTGTTGTTCTTAGACAAGTTTGTTAAAAGCTCATGCAGTTGCGGAAATAAGTCTGACAGATGAAACAATGCTGCATCCTGCAGATGCTTTTACAGCTTATGCATTCAAAAAAAGAGAGTTTGAATACAATCAGGCGTTAACTCATTACCCAAGACGGGTCTGGTGCGGGATAACAAACAGAATTACTGCCAAACTAGATCTGGAGTGCTGGCTTGGAGGTGTCCCGGGTTTTAATTTCAGGATCGGAATAATAAATTAAAAAAACCTTATTTCTTACGTTGCCTTCGAAACAATATTCCAGCATATAAAGGACGAACAGGACCAGTTTCATAATCTTGATTACCTGGAAATAGGGCGACAGGGAGTGAATTGGTATAACCATATCAATATGAGTTGGAGAATACATGGCAATTGGCATATCCACCTGTCAGCGGGAGCAACTTATGCCGATTCTGTATCTTTCTCCAACACAGATAGCGTGAATTATAACGATAATTCTTTTAATAATACTATCAGCTCTGTTATTTCAGCATGCATCGACTACAATATAACAAGCTGGATCACCCTGAATTCAACAGCATCCTATGGTTCAACTTTCCTCTATGCTGACAACATCAGGAAGCAAAAAATTGTTGTGCCAACAAGGGTAGCACCATTTATAAAAAGCAAATGAGGATTTTTAAATTCATTCAGAATAGAGATTACATTTTTACATGCATATTTTGAAGATGCAAAAGAAAGTATAACAGGACCTATAGGATTTGTATACTGGCAGTGGAACTGGAATAAGAGAAAAAAGTAAAGAAAAATTCAGGTTAGTAAATTCATATTTTGATAAAGCATAATATTAATTATATTGTTAAATTTTGTTTCATAAAATCTGAACGTTCATATTTTGAAAGTGTATTGTAAGTGAAACTGTTTCAAAGACACGTGTTGGTATTAATAATATTTGTAACTAAAAACAATAAACATGAAACGATCAATATATGCACTTTTAATATCAGTTATCTTTTTTAATCCGGCCGGCGCACAAAAGCCGGAGAAGATTTACTCAATTGCCAAAGCAGATAAACCTCATAGTTACTTTGTTGAACAGGCTGAATTATGGTGGAAAGAAATTGAGGCAGATGAAAGCAATGAAATAGCATGGAGAAACTACTACAAAGCAAACCGATATGCAATGATGACCTTCTATCAGTGCGTTACTCCGGAATGCGAGAAGTATAAATCGTGGCTGGAAGAAAGTGAATATCTAAAGGAAGCTGAAGACATAAAAGCTTTAATAAATAAGGCAATCCCCAATACATTCACATATTATATTTTCATAAAGGAAGGTTACCCGAACGATGAGCAAAGATTCAGGGCATTACAAAATGCTTATGATCTGGAACCCGATAATCCCGATACCTATGATGAGTTTGTTGTGTTCTATGAATCAAACAACGATATGGAAGGAAGGGCTGAGTTCAACCAGAAATGGTTTAAATCAAATGAGCTTTCAGTAGGTATTCTGAATTATAATTATAATGTTTTAATGAGTATGCGTGATGATGGTGCTATTCTTGCATTTGGCGATAATGATACTTTCCCGATCTGGATGTTGCAGGATGTTTTAAATATCCGTCCGGATGTTACGGTAATGAATGTACATCTTCTGTCAATTCACGACTACCGCGAGAGGATCTTTAAAAAGCTGAACATTCCGGATCTTCCGGGAGAATTTCCGAAAGGTTCAACAGCCGAAAGTCAAAAGGAAATCATTGACCACATTATAAAGAATAAACCTGCCGGCTTACCATTGTATATAGGTACTCCCGCATGGAAGCAATTCAAGGAATACGATGAGGATCTCTATATAGTCGGACTTGCCCTGGAGTATTCGGAAGAAAATATTGATAACATTGCCCTGCTGAAAAACAATTTTGAAAATAAATATGCTTTGGATTATATCAGGAATCAGTTCAGTTACGATATTAGCCAGGGGATAGTAAACAGGATCAACGTAAATTATCTGCCGGGAATCATTAAATTATATGAACATTATAAATTAAGCGGAGAAACCGAAAATGCCGAACATATTAAAACATTAGGACTTGTGATTGCCGAAAGGGGAGGTGAAGACTGGCAAAAGAAAGTGGCAGAATTATTCGAATAAATCCATGCAGTTATTTTCAGACGAACAATTAATAGAAATATACAGAACAATAAAAGGTAATCAGAAGCGAAAAGCTTTTGATTACCTGTATTTAAGACATGTCGACGGTCTGATTAACTATTTGTTCTTTGCACTTGGCAGGGACGCAGAGAAGGCAAAGGATTTTGCACATGACCTGTTCGTGAAAATTCTGGAATCGCCTGAAAAGTTCAATTCTGAGAAGCAATTTAAACCGTGGGTGTTCAGGATTGCTTCTAACATGTGTAAAAATGAATACAGAAGGCAGTCTGTTATAAGTAAATATCAGGATCATGTGTTAAGTACAGCACAGGAATATGAGATTCTTAGTGATAGTGAGATCAGACTGAGCGAGTGTATTAAAAAGTTGTCACCGGAGCAACGGTCGTTGATAGTATTAAGATTTAAAATTAAACTAAGTATTAAAGAGATTGCTGAAATATATGAATGTCCCGAAGGAACCATTAAATCCAGGTTGTTTTATTCTACAAGGGAATTATCAAAACAATTTAAAGAGTAAGTCATGGAAAAAGATAAACATATTGAGAAAATATATGAGCTAGTTGAGTTATACGATTTTGATGAGCTCTCAGAAGACGACAGATCATTTGTACTGGAGCATATCTCAGTTGAAGAGTATAGCAGGATGCGCGAAACAATTACCGAGACAAAGAACCTGTTTGAAAAAAGCGAAATCACGTACAGGAAGGACAGATCATTTAAGGTGAAGAAAATTATAGCATACCCGGTTGAACTTTATAAAATTGCTGCGCTTCTTATTTTATTCTTTGGCACAGGGTATACAATTTCAAGTCTGAATTATTCCCATAAAAGAAAATTAATTGCCGCTACTGATACGATATATACAAACCATGTTGATACTTTCGTGGTCGAAAAGACGGATACAATAGAAATTATTAAGGAAAGGCTGGTGTACAGGGACAATAACCTGAATCAGAATTATACGACACAGATCGGTAATGAAGCTGAAATAATAAATAACACAAGAGATTGCTCAAAGGATATTTGTCCGGGTGATATTGCGTTGCTCAGCAAAAGAAAAACTACCGGAGATTTTTCAAAAGATACATCTCTGACACAGTTTATCGTAGCAGTGAACTGATAATATTATTCATTGCCACTGTAATATGGTAACCCCCGTTAGTGTTGATAAGATGTCTTTTACTTAGGTAAATAAATTACGATTTCAACTTTACGATGTTTCTGCAGTTCCTCTTCCGTCAGATCCTCCCATTTCTGTCCGGCTTTTAGCGAAAGCGATTCACCATATGAGAAAGTCCTGATCCTGCTCTCGCCGATACCATTATTTGAAAGGAAATCTTTTACTGCCTGTGCCCTGTTCCTGGAGAGTCTTTCATTGTATGCTTCATCACCAAGAGGGTCGGTATAACCTTTAATGGTCACATACAACCTGCTGTCACCCTTTAATACCTGGATGACCTTATTAGTGAGAATACTTTTAGCATCGGGCCGGATAGTATATTCATTCAGGTTAAAGTTGACAACAATAACATCAAACACAGGATCTGTGATCACTGGTTTCTTCTTTTCTTTTATATTGGTATTGAACGTTGTTGTATCTAACTTAACAGCAATGGTAGCGGGATCGAAGTTATCTTTAATATAAGACAGGTCAGTTTGTATATTGACCTTTACATTTTGTTCAAGTTTCAGGTTTACCTGCAGCTTTTGCATACTGGCGATATAATATCTTCTGCCGTCAACTGCCAGGGTGGTGAGCACATTCCTTCCTCCTGCAGCCTGGGAGGCAAATTGTTTTACGGGTGTCAGGCTGAATACAATATCTCTTTCCGACATGATATCAAGTTCCTTGGATAATACATTGATATCTATAAGTTCCTCGTTGGGATTACTGCTTGATGCCGACATTTGTGCAAGTGCCTTACTATATTCATCAATTGACTGGGTCTCTGTGCCAAGATTGTATTTCACTCCTTTTGTCAATGGAATTATAATACCGGGGTCCTCATCCGGGTTCATTGTAGCGCTGCGGAGCGTGAGAATATACATGGTACCGGGGATTATTGTAAGCTCCTTAGCTTTTATTGTCTTACCTTTTGCTACCTCGCTGAAAGTTTCTGCATTGACAAGGATCGGGAAGCCCTCCGATTCTTTCACCGGTACCTCTTTTAATACAGGTGCTTCATCTACCTTAACTGCTCCGGTCTTCTTTGGATTGAACGTTTCTTTGAAATGAGCGATGTCTGTTTTAATGTTGAAATTCGACTGGATATCCAGTGGTAGGACAATAAAAAATGACCTTCCCGCAACTTCTATAGTCTCTTCATTAATGAACAGGCTTGTCTCTTCTTTTGACTTGCCTTCCGAAAACTGATCTTCATCTTTCACGAACTGAATGGTATATATTTCACCTTCCCTTAAAAGCAGTTCTTTTGCCAGGGCTGTCAGGTCGATTGTATTATCGTCGGCGTTCCGGTATTCTTTTGACATTTCTTTTAGTGCTGCCTTATAATCATGGCTTATTGGTTTTATGCCTGCAGTAAACTGGTATTTCATGCCTTTCTGAAGCTTTATCTCAGACCTTTCTATGGGTTTAGGACTTAAGAACTGTTTCTTCTTCTGGCTGTTCGAAAGATTAGTATTATAAATAATATCAGTTGCCAGAGGATTTTCATGCTGAATTACCATTACATAATCTTCTTGTGGCTGAAAACCAAAATCAAAACCTGTTTTATCTTCGGAGGAAATATTATATTCTTCGCCATCACTCAGGTGCAGGTTTATTTTATCGTCCTCCATAAACGATTTTTTCTTGAACTTGTAAGCCGCTAATTTCACTTTTATATCCATCAGATGTAACCGGTAGATATCTTCTTTACCAAATCCACCGGGCCTGTTGGAACAAAAATATCCTGTAAGACCACCGGGTGAGAAAGAAAGACCGTAATCATCGTATTTTGAATTGACAGTACTGCCCAAATTCCTTGGTGAACTGTTTTCCTTTTTGAGATTTACGGAGTACAGGTCATGTCCCCCAAGTCCTCCATGACCTGCCGAAGAGAAATAAAGGATCGTATCATGTAGAACAAACGGATACATTTCATCTTTTGCCGAATTGATTGAAGGGCCGAGATTCAGTGGTTTACTCCATTTACCTGCGCTCAGCTCGCTGAAGTAAATATCTAATCCTCCGTATCCTCCCGGTGCATCTGAAACAAAATACACTTTAGTCCCACTGCTGATGAATGTCGGTTCTCCCATATTTCTGAAACCCTCGATACGAAATTCGTTGATATCGGATATGCCACCAAAACTTGTCGGAATACTTGCTTCGAAGGTTTTAAGGTTAGCATTTAATGTTATACTCCTCGTAAAATACACCTGGTTAGCTTTAGAGGAAAAAGTAATTGCACTTTCATTATTTGTGGAGTTAAAGTTTGCGTTAAAAGTGTTTAACCTCCCTAACTGACCACTGCTTATGTATTTTGCCGAAAACAAATTATAATAATTATTGGCGGCAACACCGGATAAATTTTTCCTGGTAGATGCAAACACCACCTGGTCTTTAAAGACTGCAGGAGCTATTTCCGATTCGGGTGTATTCAATACACTTTCGTTTTCAACAATAATAAAGGATGAATCTTTATACATTTTAGCTCTAACTTCCTTTGAGCTTAAGTAATCGTGTATTTCAGAGCGGACAATTTCATTGTATTCCGCCATTTGCTTCTCGAATCCCGGGATGTCCTTATTCTTAAGCAGTAGCAGGGCACACTGCAAGCGGTGTTCATTGGGTATATACAGGTCTGTTTCAAAGATGATTCGGTAGCTTTCAGCTGCCTGATCCAGGAGTTCAAGTTTTGCATAGGTTTCAGCCTTTCTCAAGACAGAATAATAATTCTCAGGGTCTTTTTTATAGGCCATATTGTAATAAACAATGGCTTTTTTATACTCCTTTTTATCGAAGTAGTAGTCACCTTTTTCGTCGAATATATTCCTTATATCATAAATACCGGTTTTTGACTGCGGGTAGCAAAAGCCGGTAAATAAACCAATTAAAAATATTACGAGTAGTGCTCTCATTATGTATATGTTTTTACCTAAATTATTCAATTATTCGGAGAAATGAAAGAAGGTCTCTATCTAATTGTCATATATAAGTAAATAATTAAATGGCAAAGTCTTTATATGGGAATCTTACCCTTGCTATTGTACAAAAACATCCCTATGAACTTCTGCTGACAAAGTCGGGGAATAGTATACAATAAAAAGTGAACAGTGAACAGTGAACAGTGAACAGTGGGCAGTAATCAGTAGTAAGTTTAAAGTTGATGGTAACAGGTAATTAGTAACTGATAATCAACCTTTGCTTTACTTCGATGATCAAATAAACCTTCGCTGAAGCTATGGTGTATAAATAAAGCCATGGTTGTCGAAGTTGGAAATTGTATATTGGAAATTGTATATTAGTGTGACAATTGACAATGCCTAAATAACATTGACCGTTTTTTGTTTTCTTTTACCTTATATGATGGAAATGTTTACTTTTTCTTTTTGCCGGTTATTGATTATTGGTAATTGGAAATTTTTAAAAGTAAACGGTAAATAATGAACAGTCCAACTAAGCCTGGGGTTACTTTGGGTGAAGTGAACAGTAATTTACAGCTTTATTCATTTCATCAATTAACAAGCACTCAATTACCAGATTTCAAGATTAGTTAATAAGAAAACATAAATTGTGTTTAAGCCTGTAAACAGATTATTGTAACAAATATTATTATGAGTAACTTTATGCTTTCCGGTTTTTAACAGATACACAAAAATGTTGATGAATATTTTTGATCGATATCTCAAAGCAAACTTAAGAAATGGACAGGTATTTAATAAAGACAGATTGTAATGAATGTTATACCAGATCGGATTGTTACATTCAACGTGTAAAAAACGCGGAAGATTTTTATGATGTACTAAAAAGTCATATCAGCTATAAAAAGCGTGAAACAATTATTAAAGAAGGAACTCATGTATCCAACATCCTGTATGTTATAGATGGTTTGGTAAAGGTTTACATTGAATGCCCCGATAAGAATATTATCATTAAACTTCTTAAATCGGATAATTTCATCGGACTGACATCATTATTCGGTGATGATACCTATTACTATTCTGTTGCTGCATTAAAAGAAACCCGTGTCTGTTCAATCGACTGCGAAAGTTTTAAAGGACTGGTAACAAATTGTTGTGATTTCTCTCGTGAACTTTCCAGCTGGTATTGCAAAAACTACAACATGATGCTTTCCAAATGTTTGAATTTAGGTCTCAGGCAATTAAATGGTAAGTTGGCAAACACTTTACTTTATCTTAACGGAAACGAATTCAAAGAAGATGATGTTTTTTCTCACATAAGCAGAAACGATTTAGCAGAACTTTCTGGTATGTCCATGGAGAGTGTTGTAAGGATTTTATCTGAATTTAACAACGAAAATATAATTGAATTAAAAGGGAAAAAAATTGAGATTAAGAACCTGGAACGTTTACAGGATATCAATCGAAAAGGATAGTTCTCACATTAATGCGCAGACTTCGATCAGAACAATTTCACAAATCTCGGGAATCAATTTTATTCATAAATACTAAGAGCTTTTAGCAATGAGTATATTGCATGGTTACATTAATAATCTGTTAAGTATAAAGGTCAGGTATTTAATTCAGATATGGTTTCAGTAAATATGAGATTCATAATCAATAAATAATTCCATTCTAATCAATAAATAATTTGACAGAACTCAAGGCGGTCATTGATACAGTTATCCCTGATTTTCTTGTAATTAATGACATAGACGAATATCTTGTAAACAGTTTTTGCACAAGATATTCGATTATTAATTAATGAACAGGGAGGATTAAAAATGTATAGGAAAAAAAGTGAAATCATCGGACAAATTCAGTCTTATCACAGAGAAGTAGCTAATTTATACCATACACTGTACAGAAGAACTGAAAACCAGGAGATAAAATCCATACTTAATGAATTGTATGAACACGAAAAAACTCGTGAAAGATACCTTGAGAAACACAGGAAAGTTGCAGAAGTAATGGACTGTTGGCTGAATTTTCCCTGTGATAAATTGTCGAATCAGATGTCGGAATGTCTGGACAATATAAATACAGAATCAGATATTACCATGGGGGAGTTAATTAATGTAGAAATGCATTTCGATAATTGCCTCATCAAAATATATAGCATTTTAGCTTCTGAGAATGAGCTAACTGAAACAGCGGTAAATATTTTTTACTATACGCATAAAAAAACAAAAAAAGAAGAAGATACACTTTCTAATCTACTTTATAAATCGGGAAATAATTTACATAATAATATATCTGCAAGCAAGTAAAATTCTGCAAAGTATTAGCAGGTAACAAACCCACCGATTACTCAATAATATTAACCTGTAATTTGTGTTCTCACAGAGGAACCCTACGCTCCGGTCGGGACTGTTGTGATTGTACAGACAGCCCCCCGCAATACCTATCGGGTCACCAGCTAACCATACACCAGGACATTCATAACCAATTTTCACTTCGATTCTCTTGATTATTATTAACTTGCTATTGGAAATTTAAGAACTGATGCTATGAAAAAGGCTTACCTGCTTTTCTTAATATTTTTAAGTGTTTTTTTTAGCGTTCATGGGCAGACTGGCATAGAGATAGAAATTATTTCAGATTTAATAACAGAAGAATTTAGTCCGGCCCCTGATGGATCAGTTAAAAATGAGAATGAGCAGAAAAAGAATCTGAAAAATAAAAAGGAAAATTCTATCATCATTATATCAGAATCCTTCACGAATATGATTGACACAAGAGTTGATTCATTGGAGAAGTTACAAAGAAATGGTTTAGCCGGTTTGGATCTCTATACAATGAATGATTTTATTAAAAAGAACCTGAGTTCTGTTATGATTCCTGAATTCCATTTGGACCAAATAAAGATAATATATATGTCTCAAAAGGAATATGAAGAAATTATGGAACAGGGAGGCTGGAATCAATATCATAAAACATATGGATTTATACCAACAATTACATTATCAAGACCCGGAATAAATGTAAGTATGAATAAAGCCTTTATCTATTATAGTGCTATAAGCGATAAACTGGGGGGAGCGGGGTTTTATTTAGTACTTGAAAAAGTTAATAATAAATGGATTATTAAAGAGAAAATAATAGCGTGGATGTCATAATAAAAACTGACCTAAACATGCGGTATAAAGCATCCCGACGAGAATAAACCCTGTCGGGACGACCTCATGCCGTCAACCGTTATCGCATCAGAAAACCGAATCTCGACACATTGACACGATATAAAAAGATTAAAATAATTACATATAACGGATTGATTGGATTAGTGCTTCGCTGATAGGGCGGTGCAGTTTGAGGGGGACCGAGGACGAAGGACGAGCTCGCTGAAAGCAATTTATTTTGTATTTTCTCCCTCCCGCACAAAGACAAAAGAAACCCTAACCCACAAAACAGCACATCCCGTAAAAAACACTAGCTAAAAGCTCAACTCGCTTTTTGCGCGAAGAGCTGTTTTTAGCTAATGCACAATTGTTTATTTGAATGCTAATCGAATTTAAAAAGGCTTTGAAAACAAAAATGATTGATAAAAGAACTTATCCAAAAGAGATATTTTTACAAACTTTATTACACCTGCAATTGAAAAGGCTTGATGAGATAAGCAATTACAATTAATCGAAGAGTTAATTTATTCAGATGATAAAAATCTTAATCAGGGCAGACTCACTGCCAGAGGTACATACATAAATTCATGTTGTTTATTATTCTTCATGGCAAGCATTCTTATTGAAAAGTATCAAATATATTTTCAACCATTTAATCAAGATGCAAGTGTTTTTTTGTTCATGTGTTTTTAATTAGTATCTAAACAAACCATGTGCTTTACTGTTTCTATTTTTAAAAACTAATTAACTCAAGTTGCTATTATTAAAACAGTTCTTGAAATTTCGTACCCAAAGATGAAAATCACTGCTTTCAGTATAATTCCATATTCAGTAACTAAATGTATCTTTTTCGGGAAGAAGTTGGCTATTTCACTGAATGTAGTTTCAATTCATTTTCTCATTGTTGATATAATGTAATCTATATATGGTTCATGCTGCCTTATTAATCTTGATGTTCTTTGTGCTAACGATTCTATATCCTGTGTGTCTTTTAACATATCTTCGATTAAGTAATTTGTATAAGCAGCATCGGCATAGGCCTTGCTGCCTGGTGGTAATGCGAAGGGCATTTGTTTTAATACGTTTGAGTCGTGCATCCTGCCAGGTAAGAATGTATATTCCACAGGAATTGCATCCGCAGTACATAACTAATGTACATTGTAGCCATAAAAGTATCTACGCATGGATATCTTCTTACCCCGGTATATCTCTCCTAGGATTAGTTTTGAATTTGTAATACGGATATTATCGCATGTAGAAATGGGAAAACTATCAATTGAATATTCCGGACTGATGTTTAGTCCTTTTATCAATGCAGATAACTGGAAGAACAGATCAACGATTAAATCCCCGATCTGTTGTAATCGTCTATTGAACCTACTTTTACTTAGCAAATGTATTACCATTCCCGTTGAGTTCATAAAGTTCATAGCTTTTTCATGATGACCGTAGAAATATATTGCCGATACAAGGACTGTTGTATTGATCACTACATCAGACATGTTTCTGTTTGCTGGCTCTTTATAATCAATTTCTTTAAGCAGATCATCAATAAATATGTAAATTGCATTACTTTTATTAATAATGATCCTTCAGAATTTTATTGGTTTGTAGACCTTAATCTGAAGGATTATTTTATTTTTATCAAGTTAATAACATACTTAATATATTAATTATTAATAACTTAAATTATAATGTTTATAGAACTCAAATTTTTGGCATTCCACCGTTTCATTATTGTTGAAAATCAAAACAGAATTGTTCATACAACTGGAATTTTAAGTTCTGGAGCAACTGATATATAGAACTATAAATAGCAACTTGAGTTAATTAGTATATTTCAGATATCCAGTTATACTTTGGAATCATGAAAAAAGAATTAAAAAACATATTGGTTCCCATTGATTTTAACAAACCGTCAAATGATGCATTATATTATGCGTTTAGTCTATCAAACAAAATAAAGTCTGATATTGTGGTTGTTAATATAATTGAGACACCTGGTTTATTATCCGATTTCTTTTCGAATGGAGATAAACTTGTTCAAATAACAAATAAGGTTAAGGAAAAGTTAACTAAAATTATTTCCTCCTTAAAAGTGGATGATGGCACTATTAATATTTCCAGCAAAGTTAAACGAGGAAAGCCATATAAGAAAATATTGGAAATTGTCAATGAGATAAATGCTCGCATGATCATCTTGGGCGAAAACCATCAAAGGAAGGTTATTGAGCAGGAGTTAGGCTCAACTGTATACCACGTAACTTTAAAATCGCCTATTCCGGTTCTAACCATAAAAGGAAATACAAATAAAATTTACGACAAAATTGTTGTTCCTCTTGATTTAACGAAACAAATGCGAAGGCTACTTTTTATTGTTATGGTTTATGGAATAAACTACGAAGCTCATATACATTTAGTTTTGTCTTTAATAGGGGGTATAAAAATGCGTGATAGTAGGATCTTTAAAAAATTAAAATTGGCTAAAAAAACCTTAGAAGAGAATGGCATTACCACTACTTCAAAACATTTCCCAAGAGACCAAGAACCTTCTATCAAAAAAGTACTTCAGTATGCTGGGGATATTGATACCGGACTTATTTTAGTTATGACACACAGAGAAGGTTACACCTGTGACAACTATATTGGAGCATTAACCCATCATATCATAAATAAGTCTAAAGTTCCTGTATTAAGTCTGATTTCCGCGGCAACCGTGGTTGATTTTACCCAGTTTTTTAAAGGTATTGTTGATCCTGTAGAAATGTTATTGAATAAATAAAGTGAAAGAGATCTACTTACTATGGCTAAGTTATTGATAACTTATTTTGCAGTTGCATTTGGTTTGTTTTTCGTTCCGAGAAGATTGGTTAGGTATAATTCTGTTATAATTGCCATTCTTCAGTTAATGGCATTTTTATTTTTTGCCATACAGTTTCCAGCAATAAGAGCAAATCAAGCGATTTATAACTTTTATAATTGGATACCAATGTTGGGACTAAACTTCGAGTTTATTCTTGATGGATTATCTATTGTGTTTGTATTGTTAATAACCATTATAGGCTTTCTCGTTTTTTTATATGCCAAAGCCTATATGAAGGGGTATGCAGGTACAACTAAATTTTACTTTTATCTCACCTTATTTAGCGGAGCAATGCTAGGTTTGGTATTATCGGCAAATTTTATTCAGCTTTTTATATTTTGGGAGCTAACAAGCGTACTTTCCTTTTTGCTAATTAGTTTTTTTAATGAAAAAGAAGCTGCTCGAAAAGCGGCTTTTCAATCATTGTTTGTTACAACCTTTGGAGGTTTAAGTTTACTTGCAGGTTTTATTCTTTTAGGAAGTATTGCAAATAGTTACTCTTTAACAGATTGGTTAAATAACGCCGAAAGTATAAAAACCAGTAGTAAGTACTTACCATCCTTGTTGCTAATATTGGTGGGCGTGTTTACAAAATCAGCACAATTTCCTTTTCATTTTTGGTTGCCAGGGGCCATGCAGGCTCCAACTCCGGTAAGTTCCTTTTTGCATTCGGCAACTATGGTTAAGGCAGGTGTATTTTTACTTGCCAGACTGAGTCCAGTGCTGGGGGGGACAGTAGAATGGATTAGTATTATTCCGGTAATTGGAGCTGTTACAATGCTTGTTGGCTCATACTTATCCATAACACAAATCGATATTAAAGCCATTTTAGCATATACAACCATTAGTGCTTTGGGGGTATTGGTTTTATTGCTTGGCATTGATACAAAACTATCTGTAAAAGCAGCTTTAGTATTTTTATTTGTACATGCATTTTACAAAGCAGCTCTGTTTATGATAGCTGGTTACATTGACAAATTAACCGGAACCAGAGAAATCGACAAGCTAGGTGCATTAATTTACTTCATTCCTTTGGGGTTTATTATAAGTTCAATTGCTTTGCTTTCAATGGCTGGTCTTCCACCGTTACTTGGTTTTATTGGTAAGGAGTTAATTTACGAAGCAAAGGTGCAATTACCCGGTTTGGGTTTTTTAATTTTGATTTTGGGAGTGCTTTCCAATATTTTTATGGTATCAATATCGTTACTTTTCCTAAGCAAAGTGTTTTTAGGAAAATCAAAAACATATATCAGACAATCGGGTTTAAACAATGGTTTATTCCTATTAGGACCAGCAGTATTGGCAATGTTTAGTCTGGGGTTTGGCCTTTTCCCGGATTTAATATCCACCTTAATGGAACCTGCATTAAATGTAATTCGTGCTGAGGAAATACAAATTAAACTTAAACTGTGGCACGGCTTTAACCAGGTTCTTCTACTGAGCGTATTTACAATTGTTATGGGAGTTGTTCTGTTTTTCTTTATTAATAGAAACAATAAACTACTACATAATTGGAGATTGTTAAATAGTAGAATAATAACTATTAAACTAACAGATGTATTTACTAAGAGTATTGAATGCTTCATTGAAATATCAAGTAAGTACACGAAGTATATTCAACATGGCTACCATCGGTATTACCTTCTTACGATAATAGCATTTACGAGTGTTTTATTATGGATTCAGGTATATTTTACGCGGGGTTGGGAACTTGCCTCTGAGTGTACTCTAACCCCTTTTTACATTTCAGGACTGGTAATCGTTATTGCTGTTTCAGCTGTGTTTAGTGCGGTTTCAAAATCGAGGATAAGCACTATTGTTTCAATGGGGGTTACAGGCTATGGAATTTCTCTGATTTACATGTACTACAGTGCTGTAGATTTAGCCATTACACAGGTAATTGTGGAAACACTTACTGTTGTGATGTTTGTTTTGGTTTTGCAAAAACTACCCAGGTTTGCTACACTCTCAAAACGCAGAACAAGAATACGAGATGCAATTATTGCATTAAGTTTTGGGTCGGTAATGACTGTTTTAGCTTTAAAGGCCATAAATGTAGATTTTAATAATCCTATTTCAGGCTTTTTTATGGAGAACAGTATGACAAAAGCGTTTGGTAAAAATGTAGTAAATGTTATTCTTGTAGATTTTAGGGCACTTGATACCTTGGGCGAAGTTACCGTATTAATCATTGCAGCTATTGGGGTGTTTACATTGTTAAATTTTAAAACACAAAAAAAATGAATTCAGTAATTCTTCAAATAGCATCAAAATACCTGAGGGTATTGTTATTGTTTTTTGCAGTGCTGGCATTGCTGCGTGGTCATAATCAGCCTGGAGGTGGCTTTATTGGGGGGTTACTGGCTGCTTTATCTATTATATATGCGAGTTTGGCATATAACGTAAAACATGTAAAGGAAGGATTAAAAATACAGCCTGAGGTATATATTACCTTAGGGTTATTTCTGATTCTAATAAGTATTTTCATAGGAGCTATTTCTGGAGGTTCCATAATGCAAGGGGAATGGGTAAGCCTTAGACTACCGGTTGTAGACACAATAAAACTGGGAACTCCTTTACTTTTCGACACAGGAGTATTTATGGCTGTAGTTGGAGTAACCATGATGTATTTTTTTAATATGGCACTTAAAAAATAATGGAAATATTACTGGCAATATTAACGGGTTTACTGTACTCAACAGGTGTTTATCTTGTGCTTAGGCGTAGTATCTTAAAGTTTATTATTGGGATAATATTTTTAAGCAATGCCACTAATTTATTGGTCTTCCTTTCGGCAGGACTTGTGCTGGGATCACCTGCTTTTATTAAAGCAGATGCTTCTACACAGATACAGGCTGATCCTATTCCGCAAGCCTTGGTATTAACAGCAATTGTTATTGGTTTTGGTATTGTTGTTTTTACTCTGGCCCTGAAGTATAAATTTTTTAATACAACTGGCACTGACGATTTAGACCAGTTGAAACAAACAGATAATTAGAAAATGAATATTGTTGCCTTACCCATATTATTCCCTCTGTTTTTAATTACATTGTTAATTGTAATTAAGTCAATTTCTATTACTAAATGGATCGGAATAATAGGCAGTTTGAGTTTGTTTTTGCTTACCGTATTTATTTTTAAGGAAGTTACGTCAACAAAGATACTGGTGTTGCAATTTGGTGGGTGGGAAGCCCCATTTGGCATTTCACTGGTAATCGACTATTTAAGTGGTATAATGTTAATGGTATCCAATTTTATTGTGTTTACCAGCTCCATTTTTGCATATCGATTTGTAAAGTTAGATGGTGCTTATTCAAAGTTTTACATCTTCTTTTTTTCATTGGTGATGGGTGTAAATGGAGCATTTATAACTGGTGATGTCTTTAACCTCTATGTGTGGTTTGAGGTAATGTTATTGTCATCATTTGTGCTTATTACCATGGGTAATAAAAAGGAACAACTTGAGGGTGGAATTAAATACATGGATATAAATCTTATTGGTTCCGTATTTTTTTTAGCGGGTTTGGGAATGTTGTATGGAAAAACCGGAACCCTGAATATGGCTCACCTGGCTCAAATATTAAATTATGACGATCAGTCGTTATTAATGAATACTTCGGCAATTCTTTTTTTCGTTGCATTTGGGATTAAAGCAGCAATATTTCCATTGTTTTTTTGGTTGCCATCATCATATCATACCCCCAATATAACAGTTACTTCGTTGTTTGCCGGATTGTTAACTAAAGTTGGAGTATATGCTTTTATACGATTTTTTACCTTGTTTTTTGTGCAAGACCAAGAGTTTTGGCACAATCTGCTTTTAATCGTAGCTGGGTTTACCATGGTAATTGGAGGCATGTCTGCAGGTATTTATTACGAAAGCAGACGCATACTATCATACCACATTATTAGTCAAATTGGCTATATGATTATGGGATTGGGAATTTTTACACCCTTGGCTATTGCAGGTGCTATCTTTTTTACAATTCATAACATGATAGCCAAAACCAATATGTTTTTTGTTGTTGGAATAATTAATAAATATAAGGGTACTTTTAATTTGAAACAGATTGGTGGATTGTTTAAAGAAAGTCCGGTTCTGGCTATACTATTTATTATTCCTGCATTTGCTTTAGCAGGTATACCTCCTCTTTCCGGTTTTTTTGCAAAGTTTATACTAATTAAATCGGGGTTTGAAGATAACCATTATGGAATTACCGCAATTGCAATACTTACAAGCATGTTTACCTTGTATTCCATGATAAAAATATGGAATGAGGCCTTTTTGAAAAAATACTCTGACGGGAATACAGTAATTGAGAAACATAAGTTAAGATTTGCTGATGTACTCCCGTCCGTCTTGCTAGGAGCGGTTAGTATCATAATGGGAGTTTTTGCGTCGTACTTTTTTAAGTTAACTTTTTATACCGCCGGACAGCTAATTGATCCTCAAAATTACATTAATAACATTTTAAATTTATAAACATGATTATACTTAAGAAATTATATGTTATCATTGGGTTTTTCGTGTTCTACCTGTATAAACTGATACAATCAAATATATATATTGCATGGGATATTTTAACCCCCGGAATGCGAACTAATCCTGGTTATATTTGGGTGCCAGTTAATTTGAAATCAGATTTCGGATTGTTACTTTTTAGTAATTTGTTATCCATGACTCCTGGCACTTTAACTATTGACTATGAAAAGAATAAAAGAGCACTTTTGGTACACTATCTTTATAACAATGAAAAACATTCTGTGGAAAATGATATTGAAGCAATACAATCGAGGATAAAAATGATAACAAATTAAACCATGAATGAAAATACAGCACATATTGTTATCCTATCAAGCTTTGTTCTGTTACTGACGGCACTGCTACTTGCTTTTTTGCGTTTGGCAAAGGGGCCAAGTGTAAACGACCGAATAGCTGCGCTTGATTTGATTGCCAGTATTGTAATGGGGTTTATTTTGGTATATGCTGTGTCGGTAAATGAGGCAATATTTATTGATATAGTAATTATAATTGCTCTTGTATCATTTGTTGGTACGGTGGCCATATCAACCTATTTGAAACAAAAAATTAAAGACAAATGAAAGAATTAATTGTACCTATATTGTTGATGCTGGGATCGCTTTTTGTTTTAATAGCTTCAATAGGTATAGTCCGGTTTAATAATTTGTTTAGCAGAATGCATGCAACAACTAAAGCAACCTCTTTTGGAATTTTACTAATTTTGGTTGGCGTGAGCTTGTTTTTTGGAACTTTGAGCGTAGTAATTAAATCCCTTCTTGTAATTGTTTTTATATATTTAACCGCTCCGCTGGCGGCACATTCCATAGCAAAATCTTTTAAAGAAATAAATGGGAAGAAATAAATCGTTGTTGTTTTTTGTTTTATTTCTTTTCATTTATTTTAATTCTTATTTTCTTATCCGAAATTTTAATAAGAAAATAGGCTATCGCCAAACCAACTATCATGGCAGCAAGGCTGAGTAATTCTTCTGTACTGAATTTATTAAAATCCCACACTATAACTTTACGGGCTATGGCAATTATTGCAACAAGAATAATAAACTCAACATGAACAATATCTTCTTTAAGATAAGCTTTCACGGTTTCCAATAGTTCTAGTCCTATTAAAAGTACTAGTAATAAACTAAATATATCCATCAATCCGCCCGCATCAATAATATATTTAGGTGGCAATAATACTTCTTGTTTTATTTCATAAATAATATCAATAAATGCCAAAACAAGTACAAACGAAATAGCTCCCAGGATACCGATAATTAATCCTCGCTCAATATATTTAATTAGCTTCTCCAAATGCTTACACTTTTAAGGTATTTACTTGAATGTTATCGTATAAATCCTGAGACATTTGAGTAATTGGCATTGAAAAGACAATTGTTGTGACTGTTGTTTGAACACGCTTTACTTCTTCTTCAATATCCTTGTATAGCAAGGATTTTGTTTTGGCAAATATAATAGTTCTCTTGAGTTTAACAGTTTTTCCATTTTCCCGACGCATAGACGGCATATCTGGGAAAATATTTATACTGTAAACAAATTTTTTTTCAAGTAGGTCAACTGCAATATTTTCTGCTTCTTCTCGGCTGTTCGAAATAATATATGCTAAAACCATGAAATATTTTTAGTAAGTAAATAAAACAAATATAACTATTGTTTATTATATTAACGTGAGTTCGAAATAAAGTTATAGAATTAAAGCTTTATTATAAATTATTTCCAGATTAATGGAAGGTTTTTTAGGAAGAAATGAGTATCCAATCAGACCAGCCAACAGATTGGTCAGAAAAATAGAAAAGTGTAACATCCTAAAAAATGTATACACAAATTGATGTAAATTGATATATGGTGTACCTCTTTTCACAACTGAGAACGTCTTAAAAACCATTTTATTCCTTACAATATTCAATGTACTCATTTTACTGTTTCCTTGATCAGTGCGATTATTATAGTATGTTTTAAACTTTTTATAATTTGGATTGCTGACATAGCCCCCATATTTAATAGTGCTTTGATCATCTTACTGGCTAAAGGGTTGACTTTTGTTCTTCCTTTGACACTGATTTCGGAAGTGTTTTCAAATGGTGCTATTCCGCAGTAATAACAAAACTTACGAGCAGTTACAAGTTTTGTGAAATTATGCATATATGCGATTAGGTAAAAAGCGGTAATTTTTCCAATGCCGGGAACCGTTTTAAGGATTTTATAATTGTTTTTTATTTTATCATCAGTCTTGATGATAGTATCAATTTCTTTTTCAGTTTTCTCGATCTCAGTATTTATAGATTTTATAATATGCTTATTAATATTCAGATATAACTTTGAGTCCCCCTTATTTAAAGTAATAATGAACATCAGTCATGCTGTTTTGATATGACTTTTTGTGTTTGACAAGTTTGTTTCTTAAGGATAATAATTGTTTCATTTTAATAATTGATGCCGCTGGGATAATGATTGGCTTTAACTCATTCCTTTTTCGCCAAGCATAAAGTGCAATAATTTTAGCATCCTTTTTATCACTTTTACCACGAACAAGTCCCATGGACCTTTTAATATCTAAGGCAGAAGCCAAAATGAAATCTATTTTCTCGGCATTTAAAAAGATACATAATGGTAAAGAATATTTGCCGGTATCCTCGAAACAAAGAAACAAGTTATCCTTTTTACCAGGTAGTTTTTGCCATATTACCTGTAAAAGCCTGGAGTACCCATCAGGATTATTAGAAACAATAAAATGAAAGTTTAAACTGTGGAAAAAATATCCAATGTTAATTTAGACACATCAATACCGGTAATTTCGATTTACCTGATCATTTTTGGTAAAAATAAATTGTTTAAACTAAAACCTTTAGAAGACCTTCCTGATTTTGGGAGTCTAAAATTCTAAATGGTTCTTACAATAAAAAAAGAATGGGGATTAATACAAAGGTTAGGAATGCGTATCTGGCTGCCAGGTAAGTTCATCCCATTTTTTTGTTTTTAACATATTAACAACAGTAAACGAAGAAAAGAAAAAGAAGCAAAAAGAAAAGAAAATCAACAACATACACATTCTATGTTAATTACTATTGTTAATAAGAAGGTATAAATCTAAAGGTTTCCATACACTTGCTTTTTTTGCCGACGCTTCGAACAATTTTGAATATCAAATTTTTATCACAACATAATATTTAACGAATTGTTATTTAAAAATTACCAACAGGTAATTTGTCAATAGGATAGTTATTTGATAACTACTTTATAGTTAAAAATGATAGAGATATGCAAAAAATTGCGATTGCTGATTTCCTAGCTCTAACCAATAAAAAGTATATTTGTAAGTACGGAGGTAAAAAACGATTTATATTTAGGCGACAGTAAAGAAGTACTGAAATGTTTACCGGACAACACGGTAGATTTAATCTTTACCTCTCCACCGAATGCAGACCAGAGAAAAAATACATACGAAGGCATAAGTCCAAGTAAATATGTTAATTGGTTTTTACCGATATCTAAGGAACTACTGAGAGTCTTAAAACCTTCTGGGACTTTTGTACTTAACATCAAAGAAAGAGTTGTTGATGGTGAAAGAAATACATATGTTATGGAATTGATATTGGAAATGAGAAAACAAGGGTGGTTATGGACAGAGGAATATATCTTGCATAAAAAGAATTGTTATCCCGGAAAATGACATAACCGTTTTAGAGATGCATGGGAACGTTTAATACAATTTAATTAAAACAGGAAGTTCAATATGTACCAGGAAGCAGTCATGGTGCCAATGGGTTCTTGGGCTAAAACTATGTTAAAAAATCTAAGCAGTACTGATAAAACAAGGGATGAATCAAAAGTAGGTAGTGGATTTGGTAAAAATATTTCAAATTGGCTTGAAAGAGAAATGGCTTATCCAACAAATGTTGTACATCTTGCAACCGAATGTAACAATAAAAACCATAGTGCTGCCTTTCCTGAAGGACTTCCGGAGTGGTTTATAAAACTCTTTACAAAAGAAGGAGATACTGTTCTTGATCCATTTATGGGATCTGGAACGACCAATATCGTTGCTTCTCGTATGAAAAGAAATACTATTGGAATTTAGATTGTTCCTGAATATTATGAGATGGTCATAAATGAAATTCAACCTGAGGAACTTTATCTAATGGAACCAAAAGAAAAATATAAACAAACTCAATCTGAAAGACGTTACGCGGTACGTTGAAGACAATATTGGAATATTTCACGAAAAGAGAATCTCCAGCCTTAATGAGCTAAGTCTTTCAAAAGTTTTAAGAAGGAAAAATCCATAATTATTTAAAGCCAAATATGTGCTTACAGCACAGGAAATTGTCAGGGGCCTTGTGGATACTCATATATCTTCAAATGAAGAAACAATATTTGGCGATTGGTTGGAAGGCATGCAATCTTTATAAATGAAAAAGTATATGCAGGCTGGAAGTCTGGGATTACAGGGATAGATTTAGAATTTGACAATGAGGGAGTTCGAAATATTGTTACATTTAAGTCTGGTTCCAATTGGGGTAATAGTTCCCAAATGGCAAAAATGAAAGCAGATTTCTTAACTGCACAGAAGATCCTGAGGACAAGTAATTCTAAACTTATGATCACAGCAGTGAATGGTTGTTGTTACGGAAAAGATAACAAACCATATAAAGGGGACTATTTTAAGTATTGTGGTCAGAAGTTCCGGGAATTTATTTCAGGTAATCAAAATTTATTCATTGAAATTATAGAGCCTTTAGGTCAAAAGGCAAAAGAAAAGAATGACCAATTTATAGAGTCGTATTCTGAGATGATAAATAAGTTTACAAAAGAATTTTCAAATCAGTATTGTGGAGACGATGGCAAGATAAAATGGGAAAAATTAGTTCGATTTAGTTCTGAGACAAAATAACCATCCCTACACTACAAGGTATACCCATGTTATTATCTGGAGCAAAACACACAAAGCCAATGCTTCAAACATATTTTGCCAAAGAACCTTTTCGCCATCCTGCCCCTCAGCAGGACTGAGAGAAACTGCAAATTTGATAAATAAAATGACATAGAATAAAAAACGCCAGTGCCTGACAGCGGTCAAAAACATTGCGCGGATTGAGCTAAATTCAAGTGAGATAACAATCTATCAACGACAGCAACGGTTTTATACGGAAGTGCTTTGAAATGCGCAACTTTTCATGCCACCAAACCTTTGAACCATGATAGTTTATCATTGTTTATACTAAACAATGAAAATACAGGCAGACACTCTGGAAAAATATATTGTCCAGCTTCCTGACGAAAGGAAACAGGCAATAAAGAAGATTAGAAAAGTAATCCTTGAGAACCTACCCGATGGATTTACTGAATCGATGAACTATGGAATGATTGGTTATGTTGTCTCGCATTCATTTTATCCGGGGGGATACCATTGCGACCCAAAGCAGCCGTTACCTTTTATTAGCATTGCATCTCAAAAGAATTACATAGTTTTATACCACTCAGGGATATATGCCGATACTAAAATCCATGACTGGTTTGTAACAGAATATGCAAAACATTGTAAATCAAGATTGGATATGGGTAAAAGTTGTATTCGTTTCAAAAAAATTGATGAGATACCATATAAACTAATTGCTGAACTTGTGAGAAAAATGAGTTCAAAGGAATGGATCGAAATTTATGAGACAAACATAAAGCGATAATCTATGAATAAAATTAACATTGAAATCAAATGGGCAATCATTTTTTCCGTTATTACGCTTATCTGGATGTTGCTGGAAAAATTGGTGGGATTACATAGCGAACATATTGATAAACATATTGTTTATACTAATCTTTTTGCCATACCTGCTATTATTATCTATGTTCTTGCATTAATTGATAAACGGAAAAATTACTACAAAGGAGTAATGACTTACAAACAAGGATTTATAACGGGATTGATAATTACAGTAATCGTTGTAATACTAAGTCCATTAACACAATACATTACCTCAGCTTTCATTACTCCTGAATATTTTCCTAATGTAATAAACTACGTAGTTAATAAAGGTAAAATGACACAGGAAGCCGCAGAGAAACAATTCAACCTGCAGAATTATATTATTCAGGGAATAATTGCAGCTTTGTTAATGGGACTGATAACTTCTGCAATTGTAGCAATATTTACAAAAAAGAGAGGAGCTGCCTGATATTGGAAGTAAGATTATACGATCGCTCAGCCCGACATGGAACATAACCAGCTTCAAAACTTTGTAACCAAACCAAAATAATATGTTATGACAATGGATGGAAAAAAGGAATTGTCACCGGAACAAGGTGTCTTGCCGTCAGGCAGGAGTGAAGAACTGATCAAAATATTAAGAACCCGTTTTAAAAAAAACATGAACCGCCATAAAGATATTAATTGGCCTAAAGTACAGGCAAAGCTGGAAGCCTGTCTGCCGAAGGCAGGTAAACATACTGATATTAAAAAACTGTGGTCGCTCAATGAAATGGAAAGAACCGGCGGTGAACCGGATGTTGTTGGTTATGACAGAAAGACGGGCGAATACATTTTTTATGATTGTTCGGCGGAAAGTCCTAAAGGTCGAAGAAGTGTTTGTTATGACCGTGAAGGGCAGGAATCGAGGAAAGAATATAAAACGGAAAATAACGCTGTTGATATGGCTGCTGCCATGGGTATTGAACTTTTAACAGAAGAACAGTACCGGGAGTTGCAAAAACTTGGAAATTATGATATGAAAACATCGAGCTGGGTAAAAACTCCCTCCGGGATAAGGAAACTCGGTGGTGCCCTTTTTGCTGATTTCCGTTACGGCAATGTCTTCGTATATCACAACAGTGCACCCTCATACTATAGTTCCAGGGCATTCCGCGGTTCGCTGAGAATCTGATCCTGATAATTCCGATGCTACAACCGGGATTATCTGGATTGCATAAACAATGACCAGTAATTTGTGATTGGTGATTAGTTACTTGTTGCCGGGTGATGGTCCCTCTTTATTGGTGCCGGGTACTGACTTCTATTAAATTCCGGATTCTATATTCCTATTACTCCCCTCCCTATAACCTCACTGACTCTCCTGTAAGGAGAGAACCGCCAACGCACAGAGTTTAAAGTTAGAAGTATAGATTCCAGATTCTAACTACTAACTACTAACTTAATCAATTCATCAATTAAAATCAACACAACAAAAAGGGAAACAACTATGAGCTCAGTACAAAACCTGAAAAGAAACAGAACTTCTGGCGTCAGGTTGAAACCATTGTTATCTGGTTTTCACTTATATAAGATATCTGGAATAATATGATGCTTGTTATTCAATGACACCTGATTCTCTCATAAGCTCAACATAGGCCTTTAATTTTTCTGCTTCATTTAAATTATTTTTCATTGCTCCTGATTCTTTTTCAATTCGGTAAACCTTGTTTTGCAGAGCTCTGTATAGTCCATCAGCTGTAGCTTTGTTGGTAAAGTGAGCATTTGTATAAGGATTATTTGCAATTCCTGCATCCAGTGTTTCTATCCAATCTTCAGGAATTGTAGAAGTGCCGGTTAAAGCCCCGCACAGAGCACCAGCGCTTGCGGCAGTACAGTCTGTATCGTATCCTCTGTTAACAGCAATTATAACACTCTGTTGCACGTTAGCATTCGTTGCTTTAAAAAGAGCAAAGGCGTAACTCACGTTTTCATAAATGCTTGAATTTATATATTTTTCTATCCTGTTGTGTGCATAATATTTACTTTGCGGATCGAGGTAGATGTCTGTTAATTCTTTCCACATTGCCTTGTCCATAGGATCTTCATATTTATCGGTGACAGCAAGTACATAACGAATTTCTTCTTCTATTTCCGCTGTTGCATATTTCAGTGCTCCTTCTATTACAGATTCAACTGTAGCACCAGGGAGCATGGCAAGTGCCATGGCCGAATTATAAACGGCACCCCATGCAAATGCATCATCATTTGGATTTTCATAATAAAGCCTTCCCAGATCATTCATGTCTTCAATAGCATGTTCAGGATCACCTGCATTAATGCAAGGGATTGCCTGAAAAGTACGGGCCGTTAGGTGAATGTGCTCTCCGAGGTCATAAGGGCTACCATATTTTGTTTGCGGCATATCTTCAGGTGGAACTCCCCATTTCGCGTACCCAAGTAAAATTCTGTCATAGGGTTGGGTCATGTGGTACATATTCTCAATCTCACAATCACGCAACCATACTCTTAGCAGATCATTTGCATCAATGCGATCTTGTTTTTCCATAATTGCAGTGCACATCAGTTTGTGACGTTCCCCTCCATCTTCTGTAGCACCGGCCGGATGCGACCAGGAATCGTCGTAATGTACATAAGGTATAAATTCATCCACCAGTCCAAAAATATTCTCAAGGCGATCCTGGGGCCAGTTATATTCCGTTGCTGCTCCCATAGAACAACCAGCTCTGAAACCGAGAAGGGCGCCGTATATCCGGTCGTGTACTATGCTTAGGGGCAAAGCTCCGTCATCATTTTTAATCGTATAATAATGAGCATGGTTGGTTTCAATATTAGCATTTCTGGCTTCCTTTAATCGGATCACGACAGTTTCATCATCTTCAGCCTCATTATCATCTATAATTCTCAAATTAATAGAAGCCTCCCTTGTTCCGGCAGGAATGATCAGTGTTCCGGAGTTCAGTTGAAAGTCTTTACCTTGTTCTGCCAATACACCTTGAACTATATAATCCAGTTCAACTATTTCAGTGTATGCATTTGATAAAGTTATTTCAAGTTCCACGTTTTCGGCAGATTCTTTACCGATGGATGAAGGTGTCACGAACTCTATATCGGGAAGTGATCCATCCTTAATGGTTATGGTTGCACTTTTATGTTTGTCTTCAATTTTATAATCAGGGCTTTCCACAAGGCTTACAGTCACAGTTTCATCCCCCTCCGGTTTACCGTCGTCAATTGGGTAGATTTTAAAAGTCACCATTTTATCCATCTGCCAGGTATTGTTAAAGCATCTATAATCTATGCCATCACTTGCAGTTCCTTCAGTTTTAGTTTTAACAGTTAAACCCGGAGTTGGATCTCCTACCTGAACAATGCGTATTTCAGCAGGATCACTCGCTTCTTTAGCCTTTTCATCCCAAACAACGATGGCCACGGCAGGCTTTTGAGCGTACAGGTTTGCGCTGAACAGAAGTGCAAGCATATAAATAATGAATAATCTCAAATTTTGAGTACATGAATGCTGATCTCGATTAAACTGAGGTTTGTCTTTACCATTAAATAAGGGTATTCGTTTCATTTTATTCATCCTAATTGGTCTTATAAGTAATGTAATTTGATAATTGCTATGAATATAAATAATCTTGTTCTGACAGAATTTTCGATTTATAGTACTGCTGTTGATTTTTCTTCTAATATGTTTGAAATACGATAATACCTTATAACCTATTTTCTACTTCCAACAGAGGTACAGGCACGAATTTACAATTTAATATACGGTAAGTCAAGAAAAGATATTTATCCGTAATATAATATGACATATCTTAATATATTGCAGCAAAATGCAGCATAATATGCAAAGATTATATTAAAATAAACACATAGCGACGAGCAGGTAAAGGGGAATCGCACCCATAAACCCCTCACAGCACCTTTATCCGCTCGAATACCTCTTTCCTGTATGTAACCCCGATAGGGATTTCACTTCATCAATCAACAGTTAAACAACCGAGCGCAGCGAGCTAACCGACCTTGCCGGTTTATAAACAGGCAAGGGAGGTAATTCAACAGTTAAACGATTCAACAGTTAAACAGTTAAACAGTTAAACAGTTAAACAGCACCACCCCTCACAGCACTTGTATCCGCTCGAATACTTCTTTCCGGCAGGCGACTCAGATCGTGATCATCAAATTATTGGAAATTGGATATTGGTAATTTGTAAATAGTAAAC
>JAFGOZ010000623.1 GCA_016926235.1 Bacteroidales bacterium
CAATCTCGATGATAAAGACTATCAATGGGCGATTGTCAGCGATCCTTCCCGCAAGACACTCTGGATCCTGTCCAGATCACCGCAAATGGATGAAGAATTGTATTCAAAACTTGTTGATTATTGTCAATCAGTGGGACTGAATACCGATCTACTGCTTAAAACCGATCAATCGTGCCATTATTGATATAAATTATTTCATTCTGAGCGAATCGAAGAATCTACCCGGATCGAAACGACTTTTAAGCACCAAAATTCAAATAACAAACAAATCACCATACCAAAATTCCATTTTTAATTCACCGTTAAATCAATATATTTATTGCAGTAAAACATGGAGCATCATTATGAAGAAAGCGTGTCTCCTCCTTATTATCCTTCCCTTATCATTTATTACCGCCCAGCCGAAAACCTTTATCAGGGAATACACCTATCACGCCAGCGACTATGATAGCAAAGTAACCGCCAGAGTAAATACTCTCGAGGAAGTCAAAAGACTTCTTCTGGAGGAAGTCGCGGTTTTCATGCAAAGTGAATTCGAAGACAGCCAATGGGAAAAAAGAATTGGCAATGAAATCGAATCCGGTGAAACTACCACAAAGAGGATAATCTCGATCACTGCCGGAATCACCCAAACCGAAATTATAGAGGAAACCTGGAACGGCGTAGAATACTGGCTAAAAGCCAAAATCAGCATTGATCCCGATGAAATGAAGAAACAATTGGATTTAATCCTTCAGGACAAAGAAAAAACCACAGAACTGGAAAAAACAAGGCAAATGGCTGATGACGCTCGTGAAGAAATTGAAAGGTTAAAGCATGAACTTGAATCGGTTAAAAATGAAAATGAGCAAATTGTACTGCAAACTGCCTATAAAAAAAATGTTGATCAATTAGATGCCACTGATTGGTTCAATAAAGGCTATAATGCTGCAATAAAAAAAGAATATGACAAAGCAAAATCATTTTTTATAAGGGCAATTGAATTAGATTCATCTAGCTCAAATTCATATAATAATCTTGGTTTTGTTTATGATATACAGGAAAATTACTCAGACGCAATAAAGTGTTATAAGAAAGCAATAGAAATAAATCCTGATTACTCAGATGCTTATTTTAATCTTGGCATTGTTTTTAGAACACAGGGTAAATACTCTGACGCAATAAAGTGTTATAAGAAAGCAATTGAATTAAATCCCAGAGACTCAAACGCTTTTGTTAATCTTGGTTTTGTTTATGATATACAGGAAAATTACTCAGACGCAATAAAGTGTTTTAAGAAAGCAATAGAGTTAAATCCCAATTTATCAGAGTCTTATAATAATCTTGGAGTCATTTATTCTAAGCAGAAAAATTACTCTGATGCAATTAAATGTTATAAAAAAGCAATTGAATTAAATCCCAGAGACTCAGACGCTTATTATAATCTTGGTTATGAATATTCTATACAGGGAAATTACTCTGATGCAATTAAGTGCTATAAGAAGGCAATTGAATTAAATCCCAGAGACTCAGGCATTTTTTTTGACCTTGGAATCGTTTATGTTAAACAGAAAAATTACTCTGATGCAATTAAGTGTTACCAGAAATCTGCAAGGTTGGGAAATATTGACGCACAAAATGAACTTAGAAAAATAGGAAAAGAATGGTAAGTGTATTCTTTAAACAATCTATGAGACTCAGAACTTTTACAATGATAATATTTTCTATTACTATCAGGGATTCTACTCTCAAATTTATTACGAACCAGACATCTTTCGCCGACAGTTGTAGAGATTATGGCAGATACTTTTTACCTATTAGATGCCTTTCTTTTCTATAATTATATACGGCAGTTTGTGCTTGACGATAGCTGAATCCAACGCTCTCTAAATGTGCAATACACTCTTTTGGATTTTTTTCGTGTGCTCTAATACTATCAAGAATTCGTGCGTACTCTTCTTTAGTGCCCCGCCTTTTTGATGTAAGGCAATTTCTGTGATGTATATATACATATGATCCATTATTTGCCTGATTGTATGTATATCCATTCTTGATCAAAATGTCCATACATTCTGTCTGTGATAAACCTTTTTCCGTGGCATTTTCAGCATCAAGTATCCTGTTATATTCTTGCTGTGAAATTCTCATAATAGGTAAGACCCCCATGTTGTCTTTGTCAAATTCTTTGATGAAAAAATTAAATTGTTAAGATATTTTCATTGATAAATCGTCCGCTACTTTTGTTCTTTAATGCCTAATCTATTATGTTGAAGTTATTCGGTTCAAAATTCAAGAAAATATCATTCGTAAACTTCTATATAACTTTTTGAATATCTTTATTATTTTGGTGTATCAGCCCAGCTATCAAGAATCTTTTTTGCTTCAGTGCACGTTTCTACAAATTGGTTTAGATTAAAATCAATTTTTTGAAGATAATTCAAATTCTCATTGATACTCTTAAGAGTTTCAATTAACTCTCTAGATAGTTGTTCATCCATTGTCTACCTCCTTATAAAATTATTTTAAATACTGAACATAAAATTTATCTTATACAATTCATTCAAAATTGATTTTATTTGGTCTTCTTCTTTTGAACGGAGCTGACCTTCTTCATCAGCATCTCCACCGGCGTCAGATATTTCTTGTCATTATTGCACTGCTTGCAACAAGGAACAATATTGCCTTTGGTGCTCGTGCCGCCGCGA
>JAFGOZ010000624.1 GCA_016926235.1 Bacteroidales bacterium
ACCATGTTTGCCATTCATAATATTCAGGATTCATCTGTTACAGTTAGTTTTAAAAACAATATAGCCAGCAAATTATTTAATTATGATAATGCAAGGCCTTTCAGAATTGACTCGACTGCCGGTGAAGTAGCAATTGAATATAATGCTCTTCATAACTTTAATACAAACAGGGCAGGTGATTTTAATGTCGATTCGTTACTGGATTATCCGAATGTTACTATTAGTAATATTTATACATTCAATCCTCAATTTAAGGATACAAACGGATATTTCATGCTTCCAGATACATCTTCTTTATTAATTGCCGGATCAGATGGTGGACCTATTGGTGATCCAAGATGGATACCTCAGGTTGGTGTAACTATCAGGGAAATAACTGAAAGGGTAGTTGAAGGTTCCGATGTACAATTAATAGCAGATGTAGTATTAAGTGAAGGTTCTGATCTCACTGTAACCTGGAGTGTAACAAATAATTATGATGGAACAACCGGAACAGCCACTATAAATAGTTCAACCGGATTATTAAGTGCTTTAACACCTGGAAAAGTACTTGTGACAGCAACGTCAAATCATAATCCGGCTATAAGTGGTACTTTGGTTGTGACTATTGATGAACTGGTATTGGTAACATCAATCACTTTATCTGCTGTTGATGCAAGTGGAGATCCATCAACATCAATTACGAATAAAGGTGGATTCCTTACAATTACAGCAGTAATAGCTCCGGGTAATGCCGATGATAAATCTATTGAATGGAGTGTTTCGGATACCAATCTGGCAACAATTAATGAAAAGACGGCAACCACAGCCGAATTAATTGCGAAACTTAGTGGTACAGTATATGCTATAGCATCAGCAAAAGACGGATCAGGTATTAAAGATTCAATAGAAATTACTATTTCTGGACAAACACCTGTTGAATCTGTAACAGTATCATCTACAGGCGGAGTTACAGAAATTACCACTAAAGGCGGTACTTTACAGATGATAGCCACCGTATTGCCTGAAAATGCTGATATTAAAGAAGTAACATGGAGCGTTGATGATGAAAGTGTTGCCACAATTTCATCCACAGGTTTATTAACTGCTGTTGCCGATGGCGAAGTAACAGTAACTGCAAGGGCAACAGATGGAACTTTCAAATCAGGTACAATGGATATTACCATTAGCGGACAAACTGTAGGTATTTTATCAGCAACAAATGCCGAAATAATGGTTGTTCCAAATCCGGCAACTGATTTCATTACCATTAAAACAAATGAAGAATCAGAAGTTACTATCTATAATGTTTTGGGAGAAATTGAACTCATTAAACTTATAGATCCTAATGGTACAATAAATGTATCTTATTTAAAATCAGGATTGTACTTTGTAAATGTTAAAATTGGCGATGAGGTTAAAACAGCCAGACTGATTATTAAATAATACTTTTAAATTTTATGAAATGAGAAAGGGAGGATATACTCCCTTTCTCTTTAAATAATTTTTTAATTATAAAAAAGAATAATAATGAAGATCAAATATTATTATAAAATCATTATTTATATAATAGTAGTTTTTTGTACTAATAATATTTTTGCTCAAGATGAGATTATATTTGATCCATCTGAATTAATACCCCATGACGATGGATACTATATAGTAGGAGTTTATGTTGATGAGAATGAAGATGGTATATTGGAATATCATAATAAATGCGAAGATTATTATGAAGTAACAACCGGACCAGCAAATACTCATCAGGAAACTGGTACCCAGCAAGATTTTAGGTATGAGAATGTTATGATAATGCCTACTTGTCCAACAAAATATGATCCGGTTGATCCTCCTATGCCAGATGGATATGTTCAACTGGCGCCCGGTTGGTATCCGAATACCGATAGTACATTTTTTAGTGCAATATATTCCCCTCCTATTAAAAATCTGGAAAGCATTGAATTAGCCCTGTCGGCAGATGTAAGTATTCAGCCAGGTAAAAGGGAAATTCCATATAATATTCAATTTTCAGAAGATTTAGGGGAAACATGGGTAGATGATGTTTATATTCTTGATATTTTATCTGATAAAGCTGGAAATTGGATAACTTATACCAGCGAGAGTGATTTGAATTTTGAGGAAATGGTAAATTCTTCTGAGGGAGGAACTATAATTCTTCGTATTTCTTCAGCATTTGTTGATTATACTTCATCTATGGGTGGACAGTATGTAAAAGTGCATCAAATAAAAATTATTGCTGAAAAACAAGAAGATGTTGTTATCAATATAGATGAAAATAAAATCTCGAATAAAAGATTTTTTATGCTTAATAATAGAAATATAATTTCTCAAGGTGGTATTATAAATGTCTTTAATTTTTCCGGACAATTAATAGGTTCTGGAAAATCTGTAGTTGTTTCTAATTCAGGTATTTACTTAATTTTATCTGATGAAGGAAATGCTCAAAAAGTTTTTATAAAATAAACTATTGTTTGAATAATATTTTAACCATAAATAGATTATAATAGATAGAATAGAGAAAACTTGAATTTTATATAGGATTGAAAAAATTATTAGATGAAAACACTTTATAAATTAATTGGTTTTTTGGGATTGATTTTTTTTACATTAAATATTTCACTTATTGGACAACAACTTGCTTTTCCCGGCGCTGAGGGATATGGGAGATTTGCATCAGGTGGTCGTGGCGGCAGGGTAATAGAAGTAACCAATCTTAAAGACAAAGATATCTTTGGAAATACTATTCCAGGTTCTTTACGTGATGCATTAACAACAGAAGGAGATGATCCTATTACTGTAATATTTAGAGTCTCAGGTATAATTACTTTGGATGACCGATTAAAATGCCCCAGGAATAATATTACAATTGCCGGTCAAACTGCACCTGGCGATGG
>JAFGOZ010000625.1 GCA_016926235.1 Bacteroidales bacterium
GATTCTTCAAGTACCGGAATTTGCAATTCTGTACCAGCATTGAGTATATCGGGATTGTCGCCAATAATATCTTTGTTTAATTCGTAAAGATATTTCCAAAAAGGTATTTTGAATCTGTTTGCGATAACATCAAGATTTTCACCTTTTTTAACGATATATTTTTTGGGCATTGCTATTTTTCCTTTTGTCTTCCCTATACATGCCAGTTCCTGTATTTGGCAGACATTAAACTTACATATGCTACCTATTACAGCAATAGAAATTTTAAGAAGCTAATATTTATTGCTAACCTACAATTTATTCATTGATCTCGAATACAACGTATGTATAGCCCATCGAATTTAGATACAAAATTATGGCCTATACTAGCATCACCAAACCCAATAACACGCATCCAAGCATTAGTGGAATCATATTCTGTTGAAGTCCACCAATAACTATATTCACGTTTCTCATAAAATACCCCACCACCACGAGTGCCTCCAGCACGCGCAGAAAAACCATATCTGTTCGTTGAACCTTCATTGGGAGATTTCCAATAAACAGTACCTGTTTCTTTTAACTCGCCTCCTGCAATGCTGGTTCCACCAGTGTAACTAATTAAGGTAGCCCACTCTGCATCAGTTGGAATATGCCAACCATTCGGAGCTATTTTTTTATTGCTTTTAGGGTCAATCACATGCCAATTATAAATTGTACCATAACTACTTTTATATGAAGCTGAATCATTATCATACCAACAGTATGCAGGAGAAGTAAACCCGTCCCAAGTAGCATTGTCTTCGACAAGCGTTAACCAAGAACTATCACGGAAACGAGTAGTTTTTAGGTTCTCAACCATCCATACCTGATTTCCAATCTTAACTTCTGTATATAAATTCCCGTCAACATCCATTATCACCCATTTTGCATATAGTGTATCATCACCATAAATTTTTTCTGTTGAAAAATTCCATTGTCTTATGCACTCTGAATCATAACACCAGTTGGAGAATACATAACTTTTCTTAATCGGATTAGAAGGTGTCGGCACAGTATCTCCATAATTAACCAGAATGAAACTCAACGGATCGCCACCCATTGTATTGAAAACCACCTTATATTGATTTACCTTCCATTGTGCATATAACGTATCGTTCATGGCACCCATCTGATATGTCGACCCAGAAGCAATAATTCCACTGCCACCATTTTTCAATCTGCTCCATCCGTTAAATGAATAACCGATTTTCGTAAGAGTACTGTTGTCCAAAACCGTAACAGTTGCAGTATAAAGATAATCCATTGAAGCAGGAGCTGATCCACCGTCATTCCCATTCCCGATATAGACCACTTTATATTTGTTTTTCGACCATCGGGCATATAGATTGACATTCTTATCTATTGTTATTTTATCTCCTGGCTGATAGTCCAGCCCATTACCCGCAGAATCGATATTCCATCCCACAAAAGAATATCCTGTTTTTGCAAGATCTCCTAAACCAGAAATAGTTATCTCCGTCTGATAAAGATGTGTAGTTTTTTGAGGTATCGTCCCACTTGTATTCCCATTCCCATGATAAGTAATAGTAAACTGTGCTTTTGTCCACTGTGCATATAGGTCTATACCTACAGCCCCCATAGTAAATTTATCCCCGGTTTTATAGGCTTTCCCGCTCCCATCCTCTTTGGTGTTCCATCCGACAAATGAATACCCTGTCTTATAGAGTGATCCACTATCAGAAATAGTAACTATTGTACCAGAATCGGAAGTAACCGTATTCGGCACATTGCCCCCGGTACTAGTCGTACTGTGGTAAATGATTGAATATGTCGGATTTGTTGTCCACTTTACATAGAGCATTACTGCAGAATCGGGCATCGGAAATTTGGCACCAGCATTGTAACTTTCTCCTGTTCCATCGCCTTTTGTATTCCATCCGGAAAAAGATGCACTGCTTTTTGAGAGTTTACCCGGATTGCCCGCAACCGTAACTTCTTTACCCTTGTAATAGGGATTACTGTCTACTGGAACTGTTCCACTATCCGCACTGTTTTTATTGTAGGTAACGGTGTACGTTGGAAGAGCTGTCCACTTTGCATAAAGTACCATTTCAGATGCTGGCATTGTGAAGGTATCTGCAGCCGAAAACGAATTTCCACTTCCATTTTGAGCGGTATTCCAGCCTGTAAAAGTGTAACCATCCCTCTTGAGTGTACCTTTATCAGGAACTGTTACTGTTGCATGATAACTATATTTCTTAAGTTCAGGAGCATCCCCTGATGTGTTACTGTTTCCATTGAATGAAAGTGTAAACTGTTTAACTACCCACTGAGCATAGAAAGTGACATTGCCATTTACTGTAAAAGAGTCTCCCGATGCAACATTATCACCAGTGCCATCTTTTTTTGTATTCCATTTCGAAAATGAGTAACCAACCTTTGAAAGTGTATTACTACCAGCAACTGCGATCTTACTCCCTGGTTTATACTTAATGGTATCTAACGGAACTGTTCCACTATCATTTCCGTTGCTATTATACGTAACCTTATATATAGTGGTGTCGATCATTTTAAGTTTGATATTCGGGAGAATAACCATTTCCGTGTCAGTTACTGCTATCTCTGTTAGTGTCGTGTCATAGTATTTCGACAGACTTATTTTAAGTGAATAAGAATTACCAGATAGTGAGCTAAATACAAACAAACCAGCTGAATCGGTTGTATCCTTATTGTTTGATGGGGAAAGTATTACAGTCGCATTTTTCAATTTGGTGCCGGATGTATCAGTCACAACTCCTTTGACACCCCCACTGAAAGCGCGATACTTGAGTAAGAATGCTCTACTGGTGTCTATACCATATTCATTTGAAACAATACACTTGTAGGATGCAGTGTCATTGCTCGTAAATGATGTAAATTTCAGGGAATCACTCTTTTTTCCTTCAAGTAAGACATTCCCTTTTATCCACGAATAAGTTAAAGGAGAATACCCTTCTGCTTTTACGTGCAATGTAAGAGGGTTACCACTAAATAGGGTAATCGTGGTATCATTTCTCTTTTCGAATTGTGGTTTATACCCCTTCGTCAGGATATAAAACGAAATAGAATCGGATGTGATTAGTTCCCCACCGTCGTACATTGAATTGATATAAAGTTTGTGAACACCATCGGTGAGTTTCCCGAAACCGTATGTTCCAGCGGGCTGCCAGTCAATTGCCCAAACTTCGTTATCAATTTTGAATTTAAACAGACTTTCTTCCTTATTACCTTCAAGTGTGATTGTTACTGAATCAAAATGGATGGTGTCCTGATTTTTAATACTTGAAGCTTCCTCATTGAGAATAATTTCTGGTGGGACGTATTTAAAGCCACCCTCATCAAACGGGTTGTCTCTATCGAATGAACACGAGAGTGGTAACGCCACCCAATGAAGAATTAAGCAGACAAAATACCATTTTTTCATTAAAACATCCCTTCGGTCAGAAGTCTATTACAAGCTGAAAGCCATTGGTTTTACCGAAAACAGGATACACAACAACTGCATCATTCTTCGTAGTATGCTCCCATACCAGTAGCCCAGTGCCGACGGATACGAGAGCTCCACCAATGATCCCTGTAATCATCGAATATTTAACGGCTTTATCTATTTCACTAATATAAGAATGAATATCATCTTTTTGTTTTGTGTTATCATATTTTTTATCCTGGTCATAAGCATGGAAAATAAAATAGCCCATTGTTCCTAAAAAACCAGTCCCAACGACTATAGAACTTATCCCGACAGGTTTAACCCATCCATTTGAATTGTTCCGGTGTGACTTTGCAAGGTTCTCAGCGATGTTATAATCAAATGGAACATTACTGACTACATCAATAATCTTGTCGTGCAAAGTAAAATTAAACTGACCATTCTGACGGAAAAGACCTTGTGAAAGAATGATACTCTCATTTTTTGCCTTAATACCGAAAACAGAATAAGATATATGGAAATTGGACATTTTAACCGATTCAGCACTTTTTTCAATGATTATTCCGTTCCAGTCGAAGGGCTCAGGTGATTGACTTGAAATCTCATTAAATGAGCTGTCATTCACCGAAGTAAAAACTACAGGGTTTCCGGGGAGTCCTTCGACTTCAAGTCCTCCATACACAACAACACCAGTAAAAGGCATGAACAGAAAAACGCATCCATCTTTTATAACGGTCTTTTTATTATTACCGATAAATAGATTTTCTTTAACGACGTAAGGGTTGCCGGAAGGCTTGAATATCTGACCACTGATATCACCAGAAATAGTAGTTTGGGCAGTTGCTGAAAATGAGTTGAGAAGCAAGATGGTGAGAAAGAAAACAGATTTTCTCATAAAACTTTTAATGTAAGTAGTAATGTATTCAAATTTTTGAGTGCTTTTTCATTTAAAATAATTTAAACCCGTTTGAAATTCTAAATTGTTTTGAATTATAAGAATTTTTTTTATCTTGTTACGGTTTTCTGTTTTTTAAAATCGCTCAATTCATGTTTTTTATATTTTTATTATTCTTTTTTATAAAGTTTTTGTTCTTCAGGTGCCCAAATATGTTGCACAACGGGTTGGCCAACAGCCGCAGTGTAAACGTAATGCAATGTACTCAGTGCTTTACGTTTACATTGTGGCTTTGGCCTGTTATGCGATCGTTGACTGAGGCGCTCCTAATTTCCGCCCCCAACCTCTTATCTGATTTTCTTATTAATATTATTAATTTACATTTTAACATAAAGTATGATTAGATGTTTTATCCTTCTATTTCCTTAAATCCCAAATGCTGAGTAAATCGCAATAAATAACCATCAGGATCTAAAACCAAAAACTCTCTATTTCCTGTTACTTTATCATTTACTCTATACCAATTATCTTTCGGTAATGCAAACAGAGGATAATTATTACTATTTAAGGCATTTATAGGTTGACTAATATCTTCAATTTCAAATTGTAAATTTATACCCCTTCCAAAAGGGTAGGATAATTCTCCTGTATTCCAAGTATCATTAATCTGTTCAATCATGATTTGTGAACCATCGAGAGATAAAAACATGAATTTACATTCATCTCGTTTGTATTCAACTTTAAATCCCAATAAATCCACATAAAAGGTAGCACTTTTTTCGATGTTTGTAACGCTTAATTCAGGGATTAGCTTATTGTATTTTATGGGCATTTTTTCTATATCTTAAGTTAATAAATTGTTTATGTTCTGATAGTTATAATTTTCTAAGTGTTTTCTTTTTTGTTTTCCATTTCCGGTTGGGGGCTCTTAGTTTCCGCGCCTCAGACAATGTCGCATAACGGGTCGGCAAACCGCACGAAGATTTACGGAACGATAGTGGAGTAAATTTTTGTGCTTTGCCTGTTGTTTGTCTGTTGTTTGGCACCTCTTCAAAGGGCGCACTTCATTTTATAACTTTTGAAATTCTGCATTTTCAGCTGCTATATGTATAAATGAATTCCAATCGTTTACAAAAAACCTTCCTGTGAAATTATTCTTATCAATAAATTTACTTAACATAAATTCTTTGTCATTATCGCTTAAATCTATCCATAAAGGTTTAATTTTCAGAAATGGGTAATTTGGATCAGGTGGTTCTATTGTTAAATATTTTACTCCGGTTAGAATCAGTTTTATCTTATTATCTTCACATGTAAGGTCTTCATCATTTTCTGTTGTTAATGGTGTTATTATAAAAATTGCCTTTTTGTCTTCATAATTAATTTCAACTGAATGTAATGATGAATCATGAAAACCATTAGGTAATAATTTTTCTATTTCAAATATGGTCATTTTTTATTCACTCTTATTTTATTTCTTTCTTCGCGCCCTTTTCTTCGTGCCAAACAATTGCAAACAACGGGTTGCTCGAACTTTTAGTAGGGCTTTGACTATTAGAACTTCGAGCTGTTATAAGCTGTTTTTAACATTGATATATAATGTACTTCTTGTTTGCGCCAGTTCACCGCTTTAAATTTGTATTTACCCCTCCTGTATACGCTTTTGTATAGACTTGTATCAGTATAAAAAATTATTTTAAAAGTTGAGGAAACATTGCTATCGGACCTTTTGCGGAAAAGGCAAGTGTATAAGAAACCTTAATACCATACTTCATTATTGTCCCTTTATATTTTGTCGCAGGACACACAATTTGTGGATACGAATCTGGTTTAATTAATGAAGAACCAGCTTGAACTTTAACAATCGTGCCTTCAATTTTTAATTCGTCTGATTGGTTGCTTAAATCATTGGGACGGAAGTTGATGCGGTAAAGCTCATCACCGGGTATAACATTTTTTATTGCAAACTGGAAAACGTCATCTGCTTTATCGAATCTACCATCAAGATATAACATACCACCGTAAACAGAAATAAAACGAGCATCACTCAAGCCATAAAGTGTCCCATGCTCCAAAATGCTAATAGCTTTTCGATAACTTTCACCAGTATCTACTAAAGCTAAGGCAAATTCAATAAGTGGCCTGAAATCATCAACATTAGATTTAACAATGGGTTCGAGTACTTCAATTGCTTTATCTGGTTGGTTTTGATTGCGATAAGCTCTTGCAAGGACATATCTTGCAACATTAGCGTTATGTTGTTCTCTTATTGCTGTTTCAAGCCTTGCTATCGATTGGGGAGTTTTACCCAAATGAGAAGCCATTTTTGAGGATAATACCCACAAAGATTCACGGTTGCGTACTGTTTTTAGCCCGTTTGAAATAGTTACTTCAGCTTTAGAAAAATAATCGAGAGATTCATCTCTGTCAAAATTTTCTATTTTACTGGACCAAGCAAAAAATAGTGAGGCGAGGCTTTCAAAACCATATGAATCACGAGTATTCAAAGTAATACTTTTATTATAGCAGCTTTCAGCTTGAATGAGATACTTTCTGCCTATGTCTAATGAATCTTGGACCATTGCTAATTGAGAAAGAATCTTTCCTTTTGTGTGGTGTAACACAAGTACGTTTTTATCCTTATCAATAGCTGATTCTATTTGTTGCAAAGCTAGTGGATACTGATCAGCCCGCAAAAGCATTCTAGCATAGTGTTGTCTTACATATGGGCTTGTTGGATCCATTTTGCATGCTTGCTCAAAAAAGTGGATTTTACCCTCAAGAGTGCGAATACAATCGACGATCCTGTCGGATCGAACAAATTGATCGAATGCCCTAGCATCAGTACCGAAATTCAGGTTAAGGCCTCGTAGCATTACCTGAATTAGTGTGTCCTTTTGAGAAGCATCAGCACAACGCTCCCAAACGATTGCGGCAATTTTATGGTGGCGCGCTCTTGAACCGAATATACCTTTATTTTCATCAATGCATTCTGAAATAATTACCCCTTCAGTAGGTACTTTCAATAATTGGTACATATCCGATATTGAAATTCCTAACAAATCACTTAGAAGATTATCTCTAATATAAGCACCATGTTGGTAGAAGCCACAAATGTAGAGATATGCAAGCTTGGACTGTTCACATTTTATACCTCGATATTCAGATTCAATAATTGCATCAAAATTGTTGTTTTCGATTGTTTCACTCATTACAACCAAAAGCTCTTTATGATGCCTTTCTTTAATTATGTCAAATTGCATTTGGTGAGGAAGCTCTTCTATTTTTGAAAGAGCGTTATTTTTTGCCAGATATTCAAGAATTCTTTCGATTTCTGGATCACTTAATGGGTAAATTGGAAATTCGATCGCCTTCGGCCGATTTAGGCTTTGATGCCATTCATTCATTCTTCCACCAACAATAAGCATAGCACGGTAACCAGATTCTCTGAGAAGGTGCAGGACCCTTTCAAGAGCAACAGCATATTGTGGGCAATTATCAACGACAAAAAAGACATTTTCGAATAGTGTTGAAGCAAATAAAACATCACCTTCAACTAATTCGGCGCCTGGTTTTAGAAAAAAAACTGCACCTGCATTTTCTTTAATAATTTGTACTGATAAAATACGTAACATGGTTGATATACCATATCCTGCAGAACCAAGTAAGGCAGCTATTCTTGCTTTTGACTTCGGTGTGGTTGCAAAATCTAGAATTACATCATACAAGTCATTTTGGACATCTCTTTCAAAATAGTGTCCTTCGGAAATCAAGGACCAGTTTGGGAAATCTCCTCGTAAGAATTGCCGCAAATTAGGTGTCTCATTAAATTTAGTCTGGTTTACATATTCCCAAGAACTAAGGAGGCGAATTATTGATGCTGGGGCGGTATCGAATTTTGCTAAAAGTTCTGGCGGTACATTACTTTTTGCATTTTTATAAATATCTTGACCCGAATGAATGCCAATATTCGATGCTAAGCATGTTTCAACAAAATCTTTAAATTCACATTTAATCGAAATAATGTTTTTACTTTTTAATATTTCGTCATCCAACTCGTTTATATATGGATCTATTCTAAAAGATTGGGGCAATTCTGTCGGATAAAAGTCTTCAATGGTCTCTTCAAGCAGAGCTTCCCAATTGGGGTCTGTATTCGAATAACCAACATATAGAAGTGATGCGCTACCCATTTCAAACTTTAATTTTTCAAATAGCATCCTACGTCGCTCACGAAATTTTGTATAATCCGTTTTAGTGATTATAATGTTAGGAGAATCACCGGAAAGGAAAAAACCATGGACATGATATATTGGTACATCCACCAAAATATTAGTGCTTCTGCTATCGGAAGTAACTGAAAAGGAAACTGGGTTTTGCGGTGGTTTTGGGTTAAGTTGATAGGCACGTTCTATGCAATTATCGTAATTGGTAGTAAAAATAGAACGCCATCTAACTGTAGAAATCCATTGAAATACATCATCCGGAGTTAGTGAACCTAAATGCAAAGATAGAAAAGATTCCAGTTCTTTACGACCATAGCGAAGTTGAACAATTTCTGAAATTTGGGATAAAGTAGAATTTGGCTGATGGTCAATCTTAAACTTTGCGTACATTAATTCGCAAAGCTCTCTACCATTCGGAGCCATACTGCCATCAGGTTTTTTTAAATGCAAACCGATACCCGCACCAACGAAAAGGACACAATTCTGTGTGTCAATTGCATTTCTAAGCCCCAATGGAATGTCAATCATATTGATATCCTTTCTTTTTACTCATAATGATGCAATCTCTTTAGTAATACCTTGCATAGCTATTTAAAACTGGTTTTCTCAAGAATTACTCTAATTATTTATGGCGCAAACATATCAATTGTTTTCAATGTTAAAAATTGCTTATAACGGTCAGGCACAGCCGAAGTGCCTGTGTTGCGCCTGCGGCAGGCATTTTGGCTTGCCGTTGTTGTAAGATGTGCTGGCCGTTTTATTTCTTCCAAGTGGCGGCTCTTATTTTTTCCTAATCATATTGAGTACCAGGTGGAGACCATAATGTATCATTTGTGAAAGTTATACCTTCTAATTTTGAGTATTTTTGTTTCGATTCTACTCTTGGTATTTTAGAGCAAATTTTTCCAGTACTTACGTGGAACGTAAAGCAGTTATAGAAAAATAAGAAAAAAGAATTACTTTCCAGATCATTTTTATCTACTAAATAAGTATACTCAAAAACTTCCGGAATAATTACTTTTAAAATTGGCGTACCATTGAGTTTATGACGGATGTTTATTGCTTCTGGTTTTGCCATGTCTACATTAACAGGGCAATCTAATTTCAATACAGAGGAATGTGTGTGATAATAAATACCACGACAAGTTCTATTTACTACAGAATTAATTCTATCACAATCCATTACCTTTATTGGAAGGGATTCTTTTGAAATGCCTGTAGAATTTAAGATATTTACAGTACTCATTTGATCAACAAACATTTTCCTATAACCGGCTGCTTCTTTTCTCATAAAAGCGCGAACAATTTTATCATTAAATAGTTCTTTTGCAGCACTACTTACACTACTAGCTGCTATTACAAGATTATCTCTAAAATACTCATCATTTTTACTGCAACTATTATTACATCCAGAATGAGCAGGTACAGTAAGTAAGTTGCTATCACGATATCTTTTATGAAATAATGCTTTAGGAGGAATATGATCCACTGAGTCAGCACCGTTTTTACCACATAGGTAACATATTTTATTTTCTATATCTGTCATATCGTTTGAACATTTCTAAAAATTTAAAGAACGATTTTTGCATGTTAGCAAAAATTTCTTAAACATTTTGTAAATCACGTGTACTGTTAATTTCTGCACGTGGAACAAAAGTTAAATCTAAAACTTCTTTTAGGTACTTTCTTAATACAAATACCTCAATATTGTGGTCTTCAGTATCAGATACTATCATGTATTTAGTATATTCATTATTGTTTACACCTGCTGGAGTAATGCGCATTTTTCTTATTTCACCTGCGATGTCTTCCAATACATATTCATCATTGAGATCTGTATCCCAGCAAATAATCGCAGATAATTTTTTGAAAGAATGGTTAAAATCCTTTTTTAAAATGAATTTCATCTCGACAAAGTACATAGCGGCTTGTTGTAGATCATGTGCAGTATTTTTAGTAACAAGTAAATCATACCCGAATGATGTATCGTAATCTATCACTTTAAATTTGAATATATTAGGATCAATAGTCAAAAGTTGTGTAACCAAACTGAATACACCACCTTCTTGTCTTGGCTCAAAAATAATAATGTCAGAAAATAAAGCTGCTTTTTTCTGTAATGCTATTTTTTTTCTTCTTGAAAAGTCTTCCTCCTCCTTTTTTACACTACTATACTGTTTATATTTTGCAAACTCATCTTGGTACTTTTTAAATTTTTCATCTTTTTCAATTTTATCAAGGAAAATTGATCTAACAGTATCACCAATACTTTTAAGTAATTTTGCATTAGTATTACCAGCATCACCTCTATTTGCTGTTAGTTTAATATCTTGGCAGTTAACGAAGGAATGGTATTTTGTCCATTCAGATTTTTCAGCGACCCATTCATTATGTCTCTCTATTGGAATGAAATCCTTGCATAACCATAGGCCGTATCTTTGTTCAACATTATATACACCGCCATTCCATGAACCATGTTTTTCATGTATCATATTGTTATATTCGCGTTTTGCTTTGTCTCCCTCAATGTAAAAGACGATATCCACAAATGAATTCGGATGGTCTATAACTTGTACATGTTCAAAGTCCCACTTTGCAACGTAATACTCCAATGGGGCTACTTTATCAATTTTTTTTAACTCGCTAATATTAAAATTTTCTTTTGGAAATGGATGGCTAGAATATTTTAAACAATGTAATTCGTTTTCACCCAAACCCATAACTTTGAGATTTAATAATTTTTTTGTAAACGAAGGCAATTGGCTCTCAAATGATCCGTATTTTGTAAACCAATAAATGTAATCAACAATCTCGTTATGGCTAAAACCAGCCTGAATATTCGAATTGTAACCATAAACGGTTATTGTAGTACCATTTGCATCGGTTGCATTTGAGATATTGTATTCAACTTCTGGCATTACATCATTTTGGCTTCTTAATTTTTGCATTGGATTATCTAATGTTGCTTCGATTTTGATACCATCTTTTATAGTTTCTAATATAACTTTTCGGCTGTTATAATAAATTTTTGTTCCGTGTCCTTTTTCACCAATAGAATCAGATGTTTTATTACCGAGTTGATCAAATTGTAGACGAGACGAATAACCGAGTCCAAAAAACTTTTTTAAACCTTCTTCCGATATTCCATCTCCATTGTCATTGAATTTTAAAATTAATTCATCAATCCCAGATGTTCTATCAACGTAAACAAATATATCCATCTCAGATGCATGTGCATCATAAGAATTACTTATTGCTTCACGGATAATTTCGAGTGGATTTCCAAAATCATTTGCAATTTCTCTAAATTCCGATTTCGGGTTTACTTCTGGAATAAATGAAGGCATAATTAATTCTCCTATCAACAAAAAAACATATGTTTTGTTTTAATTCTTATTATTTTTTTTATCCGCCGCCACTTCTTACTCCTAAAACGGCCAGCATTTCTTACAACGGGTTCAATTGCGAAGTAATTGAACCCGTTGAACAATCCAAATCCAAACAGTTCGCTATTGCGCCATCTGTGTATAGTTTAAATAATTAAAATAGCAATTGCACCTATCTATTTCTATGACTTCAATGAAATAAGTTGCTTTTTTAGTCGAAGTCAGTAACGAACGATATTGTCTATTGTTGGATTTTGCACCTGAATGCTCTTCATTATACCGATACTGGCAATATAATGAGAAACGCTGTAGCTTTCGGAACAGTTTGAAAAATTCCAGTGCAAATTGTTTCTTGAAGAAAGATCCTA
>JAFGOZ010000076.1 GCA_016926235.1 Bacteroidales bacterium
CCTGAAGAGTCGGTACAGGCAGCTATCGATGTTAATGCTACGAAAGCAATGCCCATGCACTGGGGCAAATTCAAATTGAGTATTCACGCGTGGAACGAACCTCCTTTGCGTTTTGTTACAGCAGCTGAAAAGTTTGGCGTCGAAACGGTAATCCCAAAAATAGGGCAGGCTTTTAGCATCGATGAGGCTCCCTTCAATGAGTGGTATGGAAGATAACTATATATTTTTATATTTCTGGAGCATGTGAATGTGGAATATTACGTATTAATAACGCATTTCAATTACCGGTGTAAAAAGCACTGCTTGTTTGCCAATGTACATTAAACCATATGCTTCGGTTTTGAGGCCTATGTTCAAGTATCTTGTAATATTGTATTTATATTCGAAAGCAAGAAAAAGACCCAAATCGATAAATTGAAAGCTATCGACCTGAGGGTTTAAAACAACAGGATAGCTTATGCCATCAATTTCAACAAAATCGTAATCATCGTAGGTGAAATTGACCCCGTTATAGTCCTGCAACAACGGTCCACCCGAAATATCAAAATAGTGTTTGTTTCTGTTAAACGACTTTTTAATCAATAACGAATAAACATCAAAACTGATCATTTTGTCCTTGTCCCAAAATAAATGGCCACCATCGTTAAAGGGGTACATTACATCGGCTTCGATGTATTTTATGCCCACCCAGTAACCCGATTTTAGCAGGTAGTCAAATTCAATAAAATGAGCCGTTGAGCTTTGAATTTCATTTCTTCGGGGGTTATTGAATCCCGGTGCAATTCCCAAATTCTCGATGTTGGAAAAATAGCCATAACCTGCCGATAATGAGAATTTTGAATTGCCAGACTGTGCATAGCTCGAAAAAACACTTAACCCAAGCAGTAATAAGTATGCAATTAAACTTCTTTTTGTCATTGTTTGTAAAGCAATTGATTATCGATGTAGTAAACTAAGTTTACACCTAAGTGATAATAACCATAACCATTTTGTAAGCACGGCTTAAAATTCGTTGCATTTACTGCTAATGAAAAAGCTAAATGGCCGGATACCATAAATTCGAGGTCGGTATAAAAATCGACACCAATTTTCGACTGCTGGTCGTTAACAAGGTGATGGAAGCGTATTTTTGTATAATCATCGTCACTGCCATAAGTGACTGTATTTGTTGATTGGGTCCTAAAATCTTTATAATAAATATGAGCAAGCCCCAAACCCATTTGTAACCTGAACCTTTTGTAATTAATTGGGGTAATGTTTAGCCCGATCGACTGTATTAGTCCGGTTTGCGACACGAACGACATCATATCTTTATTTTCGCCATAAGTTGCACTAAACAAGCCTTGCGAATATTTAAATGTTGCTTTATCGAACAGCCTGAAGTTTGCTTCAACTTTTTGATAAAATGGGTAAGTATATGATTGCCCAATAATAATATTTGGCGAATAGGTTAACGATACCAGTTCGGCTTTTTTGTTTTGCCCATGCACCAAAATACCAATGAGCAAAAGCAATGAAATATAAATCAGTTTAGTTTGCATGATGTTGATATTAAAAGAAGGATAATAAGAGCTATGTATAAAAAAAACCAAAGACAAACATTTTAACATAATTGAATGATCGAAAAACTTTTCTAATCAAATTTTTGCTTATTTTGCAAATATAATTTATTTAGTATAAAACTGAAAATCTAAACAATAATCCAGAATGAAGCACTTATTCATATGTATACTTGTACTTTTAAGTTTTAATTGCCTAGCACAATTCGAGAGAAATACATTTCAGGGTGGGATTGAAGTTGGACTTTCATTCACTACAATACAGCCATACCTTGATACACAAGGTTTTTATGGTAATATAAATTTTTACAGAAACAAAGGTTTACGTACCGGGTTGTTTGTAAATCGGTTTCTTACAAATATACATCAACTCGAAACAGGTTTATATTATTCACAAAAAGGAATTTATTATTCTTTAGACAAAACCTATTATCCAAGTAAGTTAAATTACATTGAAATGCCATTGGTTATCAATTGCTTTCCTTATAGTAAAAATCGTTTTTGTTACAGTTTTGGACTCGGTTATTTTCATTTAATAGATGATAACTCTGATTATAATAATTTGTATCGCAATTATGATATTGCAGCAATTTTTGGATTAAAATTTCAAGCTCAGCAACCAAAATGGCTAAACAAATGCATGATAAATGTGAATTTTGATGGTTCATTATTACCTATTTCAATTGAAGAGGCTATTGCAAATTATAACAACGAAAGTTCTAGTTTTTCACATATGTTTCTATCAAAACATAAGCTTAAACAACAACAACGGAACTATTCAATTACAATTGGAATACAGTATTATTTGTAGTTAAAGAGACTGTTTGCATTATGTAATTACACCTTAGTTGTGATTAACTCGGATTATATTTAGCCTAAGTGATTTTATTAGTCAGGTTTGCGACACAATCTAATTAAAATCCATTGCCAAAAACATAATTGTATCGCTTGCCATGGCCATTGCACCCAATATACCTATACCGCCATTAATATTCGAATATTGCATTACAGGTTCAGTAATGAACGAGTCATTGTTTTCTGATGCTATGTTTATAGACTGAAAGTACGTATATGTATCTGCATTTATTGAATATAGTTTGGGGATGAACAAAAAAGCTTCAGTAAAGCTATCTTTAAAAACATCGCGAATTCCAATAGTTAATGTATAAGTACTTCCATCGATCTTTTTATCGTTAAAACATAAGATTTTAGGATAGTTGAATTCTATATCTCCGATTAGAGGTTCATTGATATTCATATTTGCATCTACTTTGTTCATGAAATGATATCCGTCAAAAACAAATCCATGTTCTGGTTCAGTAAAATTCTCATCAGGATCGAAAAAATACTTTTGGTTGCTCTTATAGATTGTAAAACCAACCAAATAAAAATTTACTTCATCAGCTGGATCGGTAAACTTTATTTTTAAATCAATGGGCATATCTCCCTCATATTCGGGAATTGCTTTTTTTATATAAAAGGAGTCAATCTCCACTATCTCTGGAATTTCACATGAAGCTGTTAACGTTTTATTATTGTCAAATTCTACAGATAACTGATAATATGCCCCCGTTTGGGGTATAAAATTGCCGATATACTGTATCCTGCCATTATTTTTTTTGCGTTCTTTCATTTCAAATGTATTTATGCTTTCGCTAAAAATCACTTTATTAATTAATGGAACTTCTTGTAAACGTTCACCAAATGAAGGATAAGTAAAACTAAGATTGACTGTGGCAGTATCGGCAGTACACAGTATTGAATTTACGACAATCTGTTTATTGGACTCTTCAATTTCAATTGCCACTTTACTCAAACAAGAGCTTAATGCAAACGCTATTATCATTAAACTTATTCTGTGCATATTCAATAATTAAAATTCGATACGATAACTTACGTTTGGTACAAGAGGCAATAAGCTTACGCCCATATAACCATCACTCGTGCCAATAATATACCAAGGGTTTTTTTGCCAATAGGCATTATATAACCCTATTGACCATGTTCGCTTATAGTTTGTTTTCATTTTATGAAAATTTACAGATAAGTCTAATCGATGATAAAACGGAAGCTTTACACCATTACGCTGATTATAAAAATTGCCACTCCCGCTATGGCTACGTCCAACAAAGTAATCATAATTGGAAACGGCTAATTGATAATTTTCATTAATTAAAGAGGTACGGCTTCCGCTTGACAATACCCAATTAAGTCCATAATCAATGTTTTCGTTTTTTTTATAAAAAACAATTATATTCAAATAATGAGGTCGATCGTATTTATAATGAAATTGCCTGCCACGATTAATAGTTGGAAACTGACGCAATGACTTTGAATAAGTATATGAGAACCAACCATTCAATTTCCCAATATTTTTTTTCACCATCATTTCCAAGCCATAAGCAGTTCCATTTCCTTGCTCAATTTTTTCAGTCCAATTTTTTCCTTCGTATAAATACAATGCACCATCCTTAAATTCTACGAGGTTTTGCATATTTTTTAAATAAGCTGATAAACTTATATTGAGCTTGCCAAAAAATGAATGAAACCAGGTAAGCGAAATTTGATTTGCTGTTGAAGGCCGCAAATCTGGCATTGATGGCACCCACAGATCAGTAGGAAGGCCTAATGAGGAATTTGTCAACAACTGTAAAGCTTGCGAAGTTCTACTATATGACAATTTTATTTGATCATAATGGTTTAGATCTAATACAAGATTTAAACGAGGTTCAAAAAGCGGGTATATTGTTCCTAGAGTTTCAAAAATGGTTGAACGAATACCTATATTCGCAGTCATAATATCAATAGGTAATAAACTAGCATCAAAAAAAATACTCAATTCGTTAGAATTGATAGGGTCAGTAATGATACTAAAATTCTCTGTACTAAAATTTGACAGACCACTTAATATTGACGCATTCCCGTTTGGGAGAAACCTATAATGAGAATAATTTATCCCACTCTTTAAGGAAAACTTACTCGAAATTAATATTTGCAGATTCGATTTAGCACTAATTTCAAATAACTCAGACGTGTTATTTGTGCTGTTTTCTTCGGCTGGCTCATCATTATCCTCGTTAAATTTTAATTTGTATGAACTGCTGTTTTCTATTTTGTACCATGATGTTGATAATACAAAGTTTGAAAATGCTTTTTGAGTAGGAATCCAGTTCCAACGAATAATTCCGGTTTTATTTCCCCATGAAAGCCTATCGTTAGATTGTAAGGAATATTTCAAACCATTGTATTCATCTGTTTCGTTATAAATTGAACGGTATTTGTCGTTGCCACCATAGTAGCTAATATAAATTCTACTTTTATTAGTTAGCTTTTGGTTAAACTTTGCATTAATGTCGTAGAAATGATATGCAACAATGGCTCCATCGGCTATTTTTTTAATAAAAGGCCTTGCCAATAAATCGATATAAGTACGCCTTACCGATAACAAAAACGATGACTTGTTTTTAACAAGTGGCCCATCGATCATCAGTTTTGACGATATTAGTCCAATTGAAGCTTTACCTTTAAGCTTATCATTATTCCCCTCTTTTGTTGTAATATTTAGTACCGATGATAAACGTCCACCATATTCGGGCGACAGATAAGCTTTATTTAGTGAAGCCGCATTTATAGCATCATCATTAAAAACCGAAAAAACTCCAAATAGGTGGTTTGCATTATAAACTGGAATACCATCAAGTAAAATCAGATTCTGATCGGGCGAACCACCTCGCACCGCAATACCAGTAGTGCCTTCGTTTGTGCCTTGTATTCCGGGCAAAGTTTGAAAGCTTTTTAGCACATCTTTTTCACCGAGTATTGCCGGTACTTTTGCTATTTCTTTCGATGATAAATAAGCCTCACCAATGAGTTCTCTTTTTTTATACTTTGAAAATACCGTAACCTCATTCAGTTCTTCGTTGTTAGTCAACAAATATAAAATAATTGTGGTATCGGAATAAAAACCGGTTATATCAAGCTTGGTGTAGCCAATATGACGAATCTTTAATGTGTCATCTGTGTTTATGTTTAATGAGAAATAGCCATAATTGTTTGTGTATGTTGTTGTTTTGTTATTCGCCGAAAACACTAAGGCTCCTATTATGCTTTCGTTAGTTTTGGTGTCATAAACATAACCATTAATGCTTTTTGTTTGTGCATACAACACATTAGATGCAAGCAAAATTAAAAGAAATGCAAAAAATATTTTTTTCAATTTTTTATTCATTTAAGCATAATATCAAGGCTGTCTAAAAAAGTTCTCAGATTAACTTAAAGGCACTATAATCTTAGCAAGAAATAATATAAGTCACTTTGCTTTATTATGCTCTTTTGTTTCTTTATACCTCAAGTTTGAAAAAAAATTTTAGACAGCCTTACATCTTTTGTTGTTTTTATAATAATTCAATATTTGAATAACTTAATGGCGCACGGAAAACCCCATTTTCAATATTCAAAATATCTGTACTATCGTTTATGTTTGTCAACTTAAAATTAAAATCACCTTTCAATTCACCTTTTGCTTTAAGTAATTTTAGATCAACATGTCCACTTAATAACTCATACTCATATATGCTATCACCAATATTCTTTAAAAAGGTTACTTCAATACAAGATGTGTTAAAGTTTGTGCTTGTTAAACATGAATCGATACAAACAAAATTAAAATCGTCCGATAATTTATAACCAATTGTAAATTCACGATAAACAGCTATTTTATCTTTATATGCTGTTGCCATATTGCACCAAACATATAAATCATCAGCATTGTGTATTTCATTTTTAATTTCAAAAGACAGTATGGATACAGGTTCTTTTGAGCAACTGCTACCACTAAAAACTAATAGCAATATGCTGATAATGCAAAACGGCAGTTTATTCATGTGTATAATGTTATTAAATTTAGCATCAATATTCACTTAAGTCAAATCCAAAACCTTCTGAAAAATACTCTTTTGATTTTGAATCCCACCAATAAACAGATTGACAAGATATCAATTCGCCCTTGCTATCAGGAATCGTGTATTCTTCATCAATGGTAAATTCTAGTCCAGATTTGGGTTCAACAATTTTTAGATTTACCGGAACCAATAGTCCATCCTCCCAATCTTGTTCAACCCAAACAAAGTTTAGCATTAACGGATTATTATTATCGTTAACGTTCCATTGATTTGTTTTCAATCCTCCTCCAAAAATATTCCACCATTTATCTTGAATGTCATTCCTTCTATTTGGCTCCATTACAGAAGAAGTATATAGCAAACTAGCTGTATATTCATCTGGAGATGTACCAACTCCACTACAAATATATAAAACGATTTCTGGAGCGCCAGATAACCAAGATTCAACAGCCTTTAACCTGGATTTTGAAATATATAGTTTTGTACATTCTAATTGTTTGTCTTTTGTCCTTTCTGATGCAACAATCGACATTGACTCACCCCAACCAGAATAACCACTAGAAGTAATAGCACGTATTTTGTAATAATACCTTGTGCCAATATTCATATTTGTGTCTTCATCAACGAATTCATTATCTGACATTCCAGTTGTACCAACTTGTTGATAAGAACCCCCACTGCTTCTCCAAATTTCATATCCGGTCGAATTGGTGACCAAATTCCATTTTATAAAATGAGTAAATGGATTTCCATACGTAACAGATTGAATATCTGGCAACGAAGACCCTATGTTTAGATTTGTATATAAATTGGCACTTTTAAAATTTGTATTGTCTTCAAAAAGCAAATTGCCATAAATGTCAACTCTTTCGCTTTTTCCAATTACAATATAAGGAACATCAGGTTCATCTATAGTCGATACCCATTCGAAATTTCCCAAAGCATCGTAAGCCTTAATTTTACTAAATGTTTTCTCTGAAAAATTAGTGGGTAAAAAAATTACTTTAGGAATATATTCATTTTCATTCCATGTCTCGCAATGAACAGGTATTGAAATTTGCAAATTGTCATATGCTGATAATATGCTATCTAAAATAGTACAATTTGTCAAAGTTAATGACTTATTCAAGTTTGATTTGCTGATGTTTAGCTTTAGTATTTCATCTAAATTGCTACTGCCGATTCTTTCTTCTATAACGTTCCTATGTAAAACATTGTAGTCCCCATCAAATTGTTTCATTACCTCTTTTTTAATAACATTCCTTACCTCTATTTGCTGTAAAGCATTTGCATAGGCTACAGCTAGGATCTCTAAAGAAGTATTCATTTCATTTTCTTCATAGTCGTTTGAATAATAATGTGCATCTAATACCTCACTATTATTAATCACTTTATGTTTATCAATTATTGGTTGATCATCAGCACAAGAAACAAAACATAAAATGCTAATTAAAATTAGAAAAAATTCAATTCTTTTCATTTTTGCTTAATTTTGTGGGTTGGGAGCTCCAACTCCCAAACCAGTTAATAACTTTTAATAATTGTACATTAGGCAATACTGTTTTTCGGAATGGTGTTGCCTTTTTGTTGCACAGAAACGTAGCATCCCCTTGTGCATAGCGCACCGGCTAACAATGGCTTTATTTTTGCCTTGCTTTTTTTACAGAAAAACCAAAGCAACACCATCCGGCCTTTCTTCGTTGCTTTCTGTGTATTTTATAAATTCTTCCGATTACTAAAGCCTTGTATCTATAGTCTTTAGTCTCAAATCTAATGTCTTAAATCTAAAATCTCACAGATGCACAAAAAAGGTCTTTCAGCTATCTCTCATGGGCAATACAAATAAGGTGTAGAAAAGTGGTGTTGTGCAGTACACGGCACAGGGGCTGTACCGGTCGATAATCAGAGCATTGTTGTGGTTCAACTTCATATTATTTGGGTTTGGTTTAGATAATATTTTGCAATAATAAAAAAAAAAAACGATATGGTGCAAGTAATATTATAAATTTTTTGTTGAGTGTTTATAACGTATTGGAAAATATATTCTTATTTATACGCTCGAACATAATAAATTTCGATTTTTTAGAAAAAAATAAGAAGTTCTCGCGATAAATTTATCAGGCAACATTGATGAAAACCCAAAAAGGCACAAATAATTTCTGATTTCTGTGCGCCATATATGCCATTGGCGGCAATATATGTCGATAGACATCTAACTAGCCACCTCAAAAGCGTCGGGCGGTAAAATGGGTTTCCCTTGGTAACGCAAAAACAGCTGGGCCAGTGCAAACACATCC